>DATKWL010000072.1:0-5557 GCA_035529555.1 Dehalococcoidia bacterium
TTACACCATTGGCATTCCCGTCACCTACCGGCATGGCGACAATTCGCTCCGCTTCCGCATTTATCACCAGAGTTCGCACTTGGGGGATGAATTCCTCCAGAGTGTTAATCCTCCGGAACGGGTTAACCTCAGCTACGAAGCCATTGAGCTCATCTATTCCCGAGAATGGCGCGGATGGCGAGTGTACGGCGGCGGTGAGTACCTGATCCACAAGGAGCCGGGTGATCTAAAGCCGATGAGCGCCCACTGGGGTGTCGAGTATCGCGGCAGTAAGCCGCTTGTGTGGAATGGCAGGCCGGTTGGCGGGGTGGACATGAAGAGCTTCGAGGAGCATAACTGGTCCATCGATACCAGCGTCAAGGCTGGCCTCGAGTTTGGTCATCCCAACCCGGGGCAGCGTCGCCTGCGCCTCATGGCCGAGTGGTACAAGGGGTTTGATCCGCGGGGCCAGTTTTACAACAATAAGGTTGAATACTATGGCATGGGGGTGTCTCTGGGATTCTGACGGAGTTTGTGAGGAGGTGTTAAATCATGACTGGACAGAATAATTCTCAGCAAGGGATCCGCCTCCTCGTCATCGCAGCAGCGCTCGTGATCATCATCGGGGGCATCAATCAGGCGCAGTCGGTCCTGGTGTCCTTCCTTGTCGCCATTTTCCTCGCTATGCTCGGGACGCCGCCGGTACTCTGGCTTGAGCGGAAACGCATTCCCTCCGTTGTCGCGGTGCTGCTCGTGGTGGCCGGCATGATAACCTTTCTGCTGATTGTCGGCGCAATTGTAGGCGCGTCCATCAACAGCTTTTACACTGAGTTGCCTGTCTATCAGAATCGTATACAGGGGCAAGTCTCGGCATTCCAGTCGTTTTTGACAACCAAAGGCATCCGGGGCATAGACAAGGTTCTGCTCGGATATATCAATCCAGTAGCGGTGATGAGCCTAACTGCCCTTTTGCTCACGGGGTTGGGCTCGGCTTTTTCGAACATTGTCCTGATTTTGCTCACCGTAACCTTCATTCTGCTCGAGGCCTCAAGCTTTCCCGTCAAGCTCCGCGCTGTTCTCGGTCATCCTCAGCAGGTATTTCCCCAGTTCACAAGGTTCGTCGGTGATATTGAACGCTATATGGTCATCAAGACGCTCATCAGTCTGGCCACGGGGATTCTGATAGGGATATGGCTGTCCATTCTCGGAGTGGATTTTCCCATTCTCTGGGGTTTCCTGGCCTTTCTGCTCAACTATGTACCGAATGTCGGCTCCGCGGTCGCAGCCATTCCCGCGGTTCTTCTTGCTCTTATCCAATTGGGGATAGGCAGCGCCGTGATGGCAACAGCAGGATATATGGCGGTTAACTTGATGCTTGGCTATGTGATTGAAATGAGGCTCATGGGGTTGAGGCTTGGACTGTCCACGCTGGTTGTCTTTCTCTCGTTAATTTTTTGGGGAAGCCTGCTTGGTCCGGTCGGCATGGTTTTGTGCATACCGCTTACCATGACCTTCAAGTTTGCATGCGAGAACAATAAAGGCACGCAATGGATCGCGGTATTGCTCGGGCCAGAGGCGCCCGCTGAAAGCATTCCACCGGTGTCGAAGAAAGGGAGAAATGCATAAAAGTATTTTTAGAATGTTAGGAGGATAATATGAAGATCTTAAAGACAGTGATGCTTGTGGTTGTGCTGCTTTTAGTGCCGGTTTATGCCCTCTCTGCGAATCTCGGCTATATGCGCATAAGCCTTATCGAAGGCGACGTCCAGATAAAGACGCCTGACGCGGGAGACTGGGGTTACGCCTCTATCAATACACCGCTCGCCGAGGGCGATCAGGTTTGGGCCCCTCAGGGTGGGAGGGTCGAACTCCAACTGAATAGCGGGACATATATAAGGCTCAGCGAGAACTCGGCGCTCCAGATACTTTCGATGGATAAGGACTCTTCCCAGTTTTATCTATCACAGGGCTATGCGTATGTATATTATGGCGCGCCGGGGGGGAGTGTCATACAGGTCGATACGCCCGATGCGTCAACCCGCGCTTTCGACAATGCGGTCTTCAGAATCGACATGTCTGAGCAGTACACCGATGTGGCGGTCTACAAGGGATATGTTGAAACGGAGAACAGGGTCGGAAGGACAAGAATAAACGCAGGACAAATGGTATCTCTCGGACAGAACACGAATGGAGAGCTTGCCCCGATGGGCCCGTCCGATGATTGGGAAACGTGGAACAAGACGAGGAACGACAGGATTTTTGCAAGAAGGGGCGCAAGTTCCGGTTATCTTCCCGCCGAACTCAGTGCGTATTCTTATGATTTTGACAACAACGGCAGGTGGGTGAATGTCCCTGAGTACGGCAATGTCTGGACCCCGACAATCGGCATCGGTGTGAGTTGGTCACCTTATAGAAATGGCAGATGGATATGGAGGGGCGGCGATTACGTCTGGGTGGGTTCCGAGCCCTGGGGATGGGCGCCTTACCATTATGGCAGATGGAGCTTTGGTGTAAACTTAGGCTGGTTCTGGGTGCCGCCTATTGCCAGAGAAGTGTACTGGAGTCCGGGATATGTCGGCTGGGTCAGGACTTCGGATTATGTTGCATGGGTCCCGCTGGCGCCGGGAGAGACTTATTACGGCCGCGGCAATTACGGCCGGAACAGCGTAAATATAACCAACGTAAATATCAAACAGGTCAACATTACGAATGTATATAAGAACGTGTACGTTAACAACGGGGCGACGGTTGTCAACCGCAACACCTTTGCAACGGCTTCGCCCAGGATTGCTGCGGTAAACCAGAGCGTCATCCAGCAGAAGATATTTACAAGGAATAATATCAGTATAGGCACACCGGCAATTAAACCTACGAGGGCGAGTTATTTTTCGTCGGCCAGGTCTGTTCCGGCAGCCAAACGTCCTCCACAGGCTGTCAGAAACGTTCAGATCCCGCAGTTGAAACAGTCAAGGCCGTTTATCAAAGAAGCTGATAAATCTGTTTTGAACCCCGGCATAAAGCCGGCGCCCTTACCCGTCAATACCGTTACAACGCCGCGAACCCCTGGTAAAGGAAAACCAATAATACAACAGGTTAAGCCTGCAGCGACAGTGAAGCCCACTGCACCAGAAGGCCGCCCTACCGGCAGAGGTCAACAACCGCAGGTTAAGCCTGTAGTGAAGAAACCTACTGCCCCTGAAGGCGGACCTACCGGCAGAGGTCAACAACAGCAGGTTAAGCCTGCAGAGAGAGTGAAGCCCAGCGGTCCTGCAGCCAGTCCCACAGACAGAGGCGGGAAGCAGCAAGTGAAGCCTGCGGTGAAGAAGCCTGTTGCCCCCGAAGTCGGTCCTACCGGCAGAGGTCAACAACAGCAGGTTAAGCCTGCAGAGAAGAAGGCTGTTGCACCAGAAGGCAGCCGCGAAAAGAAAGACAAGAAGAAGCCTGCCGGGCTTAAGGAAAGTCCTCAAGAAGATATTAAAAAACAGGGTGAGGAAGAACCTGAGCGATTCTAAGAATTAGTAATTTATGAAATACACTGAGGAGTGCATCTATGAATATGGATGATAAGCAACACCGCTCTATCTTACAGAACATCGCGCACAGGGCGATGCTTCAGCGGGGATTACTGCCTGACTTTTCTGACGAAGCACTCGTCGAACTTGGCAAAATTCGGGCGCCTGCAGCAATAAACGGTGAGCAGGTTCATGACCTTAGGAGCCTGCTATGGGCGTCTATCGATAACGATGATTCCCGCGACCTGGATCAGCTCACCGTTGCGGAGGCAATGCCGGGGGGCAAGATAAAAATACGTGTTGCCGTTGCTGATGTGGACGCGCTTGTTAATAATGGCTCGGCGATTGATGAACACGCCCGCCATAATACCACCTCTGTTTATACCGCCGGCAGAATATTCCCGATGCTCCCTGAAAAGCTTTCCACTGACCTCACATCCCTGAATTTCAATGAGGATCGACTATCAATCGTCGTCGAGATGGTGACCGGCGCGAACGGCTCCTTAATGAATTCTGATATATACAGGGCGAGTGTCCGCAATCATGCAAAGCTCGCCTATAACAGCGTTGCGGCATGGCTTGAGGGCAGTGGAGTTGTTCCCGCGGCTGTTGCTGCGGTAAATGGCCTTGAGGAAAATCTGCGCCTGCAGGACAAGGCAGCGCAAGGCATGAAGAACCTCCGGCATGTGCACGGCGCTCTCAGTTTTGAAACCATTGAGGCGAGGCCTGTATTTGACGGAGATGAAATCCGTGATCTTGAAGTCGAAAAAAAGAACCGGGCAAAAGACATTATCGAGGATTTCATGATAGCGGCAAACGGCGTGAACGCCCGGTATCTCTCGTCAAGAAAATTTCCTTCCATCCGCCGTGTAGTCCGCACTCCGAAACGATGGGAACGGATTGTCGAGCTTGCTGACGAACATGGGGCCAAGCTCCCTCATGCGCCTGATTCAAAAGCCCTGGAGGAATTCCTGACCAAGGAGAAAGCAGCCGACCCGGTCGGATTCCCCGACCTCTCCCTCGCTGTGATCAAACTTATGGGGGCCGGCGAATATGTTGCGGAACTTCCGGGAGACACTGCCCCGGGACACTTTGGTCTCGCGGTCAGGGACTATACCCATTCCACAGCCCCGAATCGCCGGTACACCGATCTTATTACGCAACGCCTATTGAAGGCCGCGATTGCAGAAAGTTCTTTGCCATATAGCAATGATGAGCTTGAGGCCCTGGCGAAGCATTGCACAGAAGAAGAAGACGCCGCAAACAAAGTCGAACGGCAGGTCGGCAAATCAGCAGCGGCAATGCTGCTGGAACACAGAATTGGGGAGCAGTTCAATGCCATCGTTACCGGCGCTGCCGCAAAAGGCACCTGGGCCCGGCTTCTCACGATCCCTGTCGAAGGGAGGGTCGTGCATGGTTTCGGGGGGCTTGATGTCGGCAACAGGATTCGCGTAGAGCTGACATCCGTAGACGTTGACCGGGGATACATCGATTTCAGGAAAGTCGGTCAATTGCTACGATAAGGAGTATTGTGAGACCTTAACAGTTTGAAAAGGATTGATAGGGAAAATTGCACAGGGGCAGTACAGGCCGCTGTTCAAAATTGAGCCTGTACATTCTGATGGGAAAAATCTCAGCAATGCGGGCTTCGCCCGCCAAGGAGGTAAGGTATGTCAATTTTAAAGAAGATTATTTTGGTTTTTTTCAGTTGCATGATTATCGTTTCTTTTGCCGCCTGTAAAAAACAAGGGCCTGCCGAGCGTGCAGGAGAGAAAATAGACGAGACTGTAGAAAAAGCCGGGGAAAAGATTAAAGAGTCGGCTGAGAAAGCAGGTGATAAAATTGAGGAAGCTGGGGATAAAGTGAAGGAATCTACTAAAAAATGACAGGGATGACAGGAAGAGTTGCCCCTGAAGAAGCGCGATATTAAATACTCAAAATCAGGAGGTTTTATGGATAAATCGACTCCCTATATCAAGATGTGTGAAAGTGCAAAAGTGATACAAAAACAGTGGAAACCTGAGTTTGGAGACTTTTTTGTCTCGATGTCGTTAGGCCTTACTTCA
>DATKWL010000073.1:0-3735 GCA_035529555.1 Dehalococcoidia bacterium
GCATGCGCTCCTGTTCCTCAAAGCGCTTTCTCTGTTCGATAGGGTCGTTTAGCTCGGTGAAGGAGTTAGCCACCTCCATGCCCCCGATGAAGCATTCGAATCTCTCCACCAGCCTGGGGTCGCCTGCTTTGCCCTTGGCCAGGGGCGATATCTCAACCGGATAATCCAAGACAAAAGTAGGCTGAACCAAGTTGGGCTCGACAACAGCGGAGAACAGCTTGTCCACTATCCTGCCCCAGCTCATATCTCTGTCAACTTCCACACGCAGCTCTCTGGCTTTCTCGCGCAGAGCAGCCAGGTCTCGATATTTCGGGTCAAGAAAATCAACGCCGCATTTATCGAGTAGCTCATCTCTGAGCTGGACCCTACGCCAGGGAGGAGTAAGATTTATCGGATTACCCGCAAAGGTGAATTCGAGGGTGCCGGCGACCTCCTGAGCCACACAGCACACCATCTGTTCCACCATCTCCATGACCTTGTTGTAGTCTGCGTACGCCTCATAGCTCTCCAGCATGGTGAACTCAGGGTTATGCTTGATAGAGACGCCCTCGTTGCGAAAGATGCGCCCGATTTCATAGACTTTGTCCAGTCCGCCGATAATAAGGCGCTTGAGATAAAGTTCCAGCGCAATTCGCAGATAGAGCGTCTGCTCCAGTTCATTGTGATAAGTGGAAAAGGGACGCGCCATCGCCCCGGCAGCTATGGGTAACAACACCGGCGTCTCTACCTCGATGAAACCACGTCCATCGAAGAAACGGCGCACGGCAGCAATGATGCGGCTGCGCTTGTTGAAGACATCCCTGGTCTCTTCGTTGGAAATGAGGTCGAGATACCGCTGGCGGTAGCGCTTCTCCACATCGGTGAGGCCATGCCATTTCTCAGGCAGGGGTTGAAGCGACTTGGAGAGCAAAGCAAAGTCTGAGACCTCGATTGTGATTTCGCCGCTCTTTGTCCGGAAAAGCCTGCCGTTTGCTCCTACGAAATCCCCTATGTCAAAATCACGGAGGAACTCATATTTTTCCTCGCCGAGGGTATCGCGACGAAAGTAAGCCTGGACCTTGCCCGTGCCGTCTCTAACATCGACAAAAGTCGCCTTTCCCATCCCGCGCTGCGCCATAATGCGTCCGGCAATACTTACTTTAGGACTCTCGGCATTAGTTTTATCTTGCTGCTGGAAAAGGGCAATTGCTTCCTGTATAGTGTGGGTTCGGGGATAACGGTGGGGGTAGGGGTCGATGTTGCGGCTGCGCAGCTTTTGCAGCTTAGCCAGCCTCTGTCCGGTTATCGCTTCTTTCCTATCCGACATCTCATGAGCCTGAACAAATTGGTCAACGAGACCCCTAAATGCTTGAATTTATTCTATGGCTATTATCTTAAACTTAACCGCCCCTGCCGGAGCCTGTACCTCAACCTCATCGCCCATTTTCTTGCCCATTATAGCTTTACCGACCGGCGACTCATTTGAAATCTTGCCCTCGGCGGGGTTAGCCTCGGCGCTACCAACGATGGCATAGTACTCCTTACCACCGTCTTTGCTCCTTACAGTGACTTTCGAGCCAAGTTTAATAGAGGACGAGGAGCCTTTCTCTTCATGGATAATTGAGGCGTTCTTAATCATCTTCTCTAGAGTGAGAATACGCCCCTCGGCGAAAGCCTGCTCGTTCTTGGCATCGTCATACTCAGCGTTGTCGACAGTGCCACCAAGTTCTTTAGCTCTGTGGATTTGGTCGGCAACTTGCTGGCGGCGGACAGAACGCAGGTACTCGAGCTCTGCCTTCAGCTTTTCCAACCCTTCGGGCGTGAGAAAGACCTCTTTCTGCGTCATCTACCTCCTCCATCCATCCTGCCTATTAAAAAGACTGAGAGCCAGTCTAATTCAGTCACTGCCTCTCGAGTATAGGCCATTATAACGGAATTTCTCTGCATTGTAAAGGATGGGATTCAAAAATGTCGGAAATAGGTCCGGCTAGCTTGCCATATTGCCATACTTAGTGAGCGTTTTTGAGAGTTTGACTTGTATTTTCCTTCTCCTGGATGGTTCTCTTGTTGAGGATGAGGGCATTTTATTGCCTTCTTCAATTGTTTCTGCAACCTTCTCTATCTCAGGCATAGTTTTCAGAATATCGAGCAGAGGAACTGGGTTCTCTAAAGAGAGTTTTATGACAACATCTTTCTCCACCGAGCCGTTGATATCCAAGACCTTTAACTGCCGTATGGACTTTAATCGACTTTGAAATTGCATGATTTGCTCCAGGTTCACAGCAGGGGAAATTGTTAGTTCGACGACGTCGTTATGGAGGGCAAGGCTATCTTTTGTTCCTTTAACTGTAGATTCTTTTTGTCCGGCAGCAGAGGCGTTTTCCTCACTGAGTGAACCAGGAGAAACTCCTCTGCCGAATAACTGAGACAATTTTCTGGCGAATTCTTTTATGGAGGTCTCTTTTGATTTCACCGCGAGGTTCGCCCCAATTGCAATATCGCCTTGTTGCACCGTTCGCACGTTCTGCAATTCCTCAAGCGCAATCTGCTCGCGGGAGAGCGCCTCGACAGCTTCTTGATAGTATTGCTGCATCTGTTCCACATGCTGTTTGACCTTTTGCTCCAGGTGTTGCTGGTATTCTCTGTTTTCCAGCGTCAGCTTCCTTTTTTCCAGGGCCTTTCCCATTCTCATGCTCAAATCATCCAGGTCAAAAGGCTTTGTCACATAGTCATAAGCCCCGAGCTTCATTGCTTCAACGGCTGTCTCCGTGTCCACCACAGCAGTCATCATAATCACACAGGTATCAGGTTGGTTAGTAACCATCTGAGGCAACGTTTCCATACCGGACATCCCTGGCATCTTGATATCCATGAGCACGAGGTCAAAATCCCTCACGAAGGCTTTCCACAGAGCTTCTTTGCCATCGGAGGCCACTTCACATGCGTAGCACTCTTCCTCCAGCCTGCGGGAAAGAATATCCCTGATTGACTCCTCGTCGTCAACTATCAATATAGTCCCTTTTACTTCCTCCATCTCGCACTTCCCTTCTTAGTTTTGATAAAAACTGCTTCAGCAGCAGGTTGCTCCTCAGGGACTACGGGTAACTCTACAATAAAGGTAGCTCCCTCCCCGAGCTTGCTTCTGGCATATAGGCGTCCGTTATGGGCTTCAACAAGACCGTAGCAGATACTGAGTCCAAGACCTGTCCCCTTTCCCACTTCTTTGGTGGTGAAGAAGGGGTCAAAAATTTTCTTCAAGTTCTCCTCAGCTATGCCCGGCCCGTCATCTTTAAACGTAATCTGTATCATATCGCCAGACTTCCTCGTCCCGACAATGAGCTTGCCCTTTCCATGAGATTCGAGCATAGCCTGCTCTGCATTATTGATAATATTCACAAATACCTGCTGCATCTGGTAAAAATCAGCCATCGTCCTGGGCAAATCCGGGGCAAGCTCAACCTCTATCTCTATGTTATTTATCTTCATCTGGTGGGCGCTAAGTTCCAGTGTCTTCTCAAGAGTCTCATTGATTGATATGAAGCGGTTTTCAGGCTCATGCCTGCGGGCAAATGAAAGTAAATTCTTAGTGATTTTGCCAGCCCGTTGTGCTTCCCTGTAAATAACATCCAAATCTTTCTTTACAGATTCATCAACATCTTTTTTGGCAGCGAGCAACTGGGCGTAACCCTGCACTGCAGCGATGGGGTTATTCAACTCATGGGCGACACCTGCTGCCAGTTCACCGACAGCAGCCAG
>DATKWL010000074.1:0-7566 GCA_035529555.1 Dehalococcoidia bacterium
TACTGAATTGAACCAGAGGAATGTCATGTTCTTGACATAATATGCATAGGTTCTGCAGGCCGAAGGCGTTCACCATGAACGCCCGTTGTTCCTGTTTCTCAGCCTCGTCCACCCTGGTATAAGCGGCACAATTGATGATAAAAGAGGGCTTGAAATCATCTACGATGCATTTGACTGCACCAATGTCGGCGACGTCGAGCATACTATGGGGAGGGGCATGAATTTCATAGCCTTGTTTCAAAAGGCAGGGCACAATGTCGTGTGCCAGCATACCTCCAGCGCCTGTTACCAGCGCCTTCATCCCATCTTCACCCCCCATTTATATGGAACAGAGGGGTCGTCGTAGGGGAGACGGTACTCATCGGGCTTTTCATAGTTATAAGTCCGGGTGGGGAAATTAACAATCATAGCCATTTCTTTGCCCACAGCAGTGAAGCCGTGATAGACCCCATTGGGTATCTTTACCAGGATAGGATTGAGTGTTCCCAGGTAGAATTCGTTCACCTTGCCTTTTGTCGATGATTTTTTTCGGTTATCGTAAAGAACCAGTTTAGCCAGCCCGCTGACACCGGTGAAATGGTCTGTCTGGAGTTTGTGGTAATGCCAGGCTTTAATCACACCCGGATAGCAGGTGGTAACATAGGCTTGTCCGAATTTTTCGAACTCTTCCCAATCTGAACGGAGCAGCTCCATGAGCCAGCCTCTCTCGTCAGGAATGAGACGGAGCTTTCTTACCTGGACTCCCGAAATGTACTCCATTTCAGCCTCCTTAAAGCTCCAGACTGGAGTCGCATCCCACGAAGATTTTAACTGTTTTGAATCTTTCATCAGCCCTTCTGAGTTCAACACGAGTGCCGATAAGGCTGTCCTCGAGTCGTTCTATGCGGTAGATGCGACTGTTTTCCAATATTACGGAATGTCCCACAGAGGAATCCTCCACCACAGCACCTGCGCCAATGCTGGTGAAAGGCCCTATGAATGAATTCCTGATCAGACAACCCTCAGCGATAGAAACAGGGCCTCTGACAGTGCTGTTCTCTATCCTGGCTCCTTCTTTGACCTCCACCCTGCCTACTATCTTGCTTTTGGAGTCGATATCGCCTTTGACATCGCGCTTCAGCAGGCTATCGAGTACAACTCGATTTGCTTCCAGCAGGTCATCCTTTTTTCCTGTGTCGAGCCACCAACCTTTCAGGATGTGGCTTCTCACCTTCTTACCCATGTCCAGCAATTTCTGGATGGCGTCGGTTATCTCCAATTCTCCGCGCCATGAAGGCTTGATTTTAGATATCGCCTGATGAATCTTGGGAGTGAAAAGATAGATACCAACAAGGGCCAGATTGGTCTTGGGTTCTTTGGGCTTCTCCACAAGATGAACCACCTCGCCTTTCCTGTTAAGCTCGGCAACACCGAAGAGGCGAGGGTCGAGCACCTCCTTAAGAAGCACCATGGCTTCAGGAGAGTTGCTCTCGAATTCCTGAACAAAGCTTTTTACGCCACCTTCGATGAGGTTATCACCGAGGAACATAAGGAATGTGGATTTGCCCAGAAAAGGTTGTGCTGTTTTGACGGCATGGGCCAGACCCAAGGGCTCATCCTGCGGTATATAGGTTATCCGGCATTTCCAGCGTGAACCGTCTCCCACAGCTTCCTTTATATAGGCGCCAGTTTCCGGGGAAATGATTATACCTATATCTTTTATGCCCGCTTCCTTTATCTGGTCTATTACGTAGAATAAGATGGGCTTATTGCCAACGGGCAGGAGTTGTTTAGGTATTGTATGGGTAATGGGCTTAAGTCTGGTACCTTTACCGCCTGCCAGTATCAGCGCCTTCATTATAATTCTCCTCGGGGAAGACCAGTATTCAATTGTAATGAGTATACATTACATAAGGGCAAGTAGTAAAGGTTGGCTGGGATATTGGAGAGGAAAAGGCTGGTTGGATTATTTTCGGTGAATTGAATGGCGGCTAGTGGGTATCAAACCTCTTTGCTCCAAATCATCGGCCACATCCTTGAGTCCTAGCTCACCCATTGTAGCGCGTGTCTGAAGGCCGGTGTCCTTGTCCCATCCTCTGAGCTGATAATATTCGTCCTTCATCTTTTCGAACTTGTCTCTATCTACCACCGCGCCTTTTCTGGAAATTATCTCCCCATCTTTACCCGGCGCCTGGCATTCGGTATCCTGAACTGAGCTTTTCAGAGGTCTGGAGTAGAAAGGCTCGGGGAGTATGTCGCTTGCCCTTCCCTTGTGTCCTTCTCTGACCAAAATAGCCCTTTGCAAATTGAAGATTCTCTCACCTGTGCGATAGAGTCCCTCTTCGTCTATTAAATTACCTGTAACTGTAGAGAGAAGTTTGCTCTCAAGTGTGGGGTCACCCACGTGGTCTGCAGAATAGTTGATATGGACGATGGGCCACATCCAGTCACATAGGATGAGGCTTTCTTTGACATATTCTCTGTCTTGAATCTTAGCTGCTGCTAGGGCTTTGCCGTCGTAAGTGGAGAAATCCGCAGCCAGTTCGCTGCCCCAGAACCTCCTTGCTATCTTACGGAAAACATCTGTGGACAGATATGAGCCCTCAGCTTTTTTGGCCCAATCCAGCCAGGCGAATAGAGTGACACCCACTTCATGCACTTGCTGGATGGGCAATCTCGGCTCCATGGCATAGAGAAGCCCTGACACAATGTACATCCGGGGACAATATTCCGAGCCATAGCCAGCCTTTGACGTGTAGTCGGTAATTAACTCCTTCGAACCTTTGCCGACTACATCGGCTGCATGAATGAGCCCCTGTGCCAGCACATCACCGAAGCCGTCTCTGAACGAAATCTTTTTCACCAGAGTTTCGATGAACTCATAGCTGCCCATTTGGGAGAAAGGTATGCCTGTGTTTTCATCGGTAAGGATGCCGGCTTTGTTACACCTGTTGAGCCACATTATCAGCGTGTGCATAGACTCGGTATCGAGGCCGTATCCATCACATAGCTTGGTGGCGAAGAAGGGGACTTCGTTCCATTCACCGTAATATCTCAGGGCACGCTCCTGGTAGAACCAGGCAGAGCCGCAGGTGTACTTGCCCTTGGTGCCGTCTTTTGCCTGGAAGGTTTGTCTGATGCAGGCGCCGATGCAGCCATAGCAGACATCCTTTTCTACCTGGCTGCCCACTACTAAATCCTGTTGTCCGGACCCTATGGAATCCTTCTTAAGTTCACGAACCAGGCTGGTAAGCTCTTTTAGTCTCTGGGGATTTGCCGTCGTTGGTTTCTTGCTACCCCTAACTGCGATAGCTTTAAGATTCTTGGAGCCCATGACAGCGCCGAAGCCGCAGGAGCCGCTGGCATCGTTATCGGCAAGTAGGCTGGCAAAAGCGACCCCGTTCTCACCGGCAGGGCCGCAGGCTACTACCGAAATAGATTCCCCCAGTTGCTTCTTCAGGATGTCTCGAACTTCGATAGTTGTTTTGCCCCACAGTTCGGAGGCATCTCTTATTTCGACCTTGTCATCGTTGATATAAATGTAAACTGGTTTATCTGATTTCCCCTGGATTACCATACCATCGTAGCCAGCGAACTTGAGTTGGACTCCCCAGCTTCCACCCAGATTCGAGTAGGAGAAATGCTCTGGAACGGTCAGGGGTGATTTGCCGCATACTGTCCATCGGGGGCTGCCGATTCCGTTGAATCCTGCGAGAGGACCGTTGAATATCAGGAGGCGGTTTTCAGGGTTGAGGGCTTTAACATCTGGTGGCACCTCCTCCCAGTAGATTCGGGCAGCGATGCCCCTGCCACCCAGGAACTTATCTGAGTAAACCTCAGTGGGAATATGAGTTATCGCTGATGAGGACAAATTTACCCGCAGGATTTTACCTGAGTAGCCGTATTGTTCAGTCACTTGCTCTCCCTGTAGTGTGACACCTAAGGCAATCCCATAAGCTTGGCTGTGAAGCGGTTGATCGGATTAGCGAGGGTTATGCCGCCGTCGACGAGGATAGTCTGTCCTGTGATGTAGCTCGCTTTGGACGACACCAGAAATAATGCCAGCTCGGCAACATCTTCGGGCTCGCCCCATCGCACCAGCGGTATTTCCTTCTCGAAACCGGGCGCTACCTCGATTAGCATCTGTCCCATCGGTGTCCTGATAACACCGGGCGCTATAGAGTTGACTGTAACGCCTTTGGGACCCAGCTCAAGCGATAGCGATGTGGTGAAGGCTATCACTGCGCCTTTGGCAGCGGCGTAGTGGGTGCTGAAAACCTGTCCCTGAAACCCATCCATCGATGAGATGTTGATTATGCTGTCGCCTCTTTGCATGAAGGGTATAACTGTTCTGGAGAAAAAGAACATGCCATCGCAGTGTACTGCAAACATGTTGCGCCATTGCTTTGTAGTTAAGTCTGCGATGAAGCCGCCTTCGGCCGTACCAGCGTTGTTGACCAGAATATTGATATTCCCCAGCTTCTCTTGAGTAGTCTGTACAGCTTTGTTGACCTCTTTCTCCTTGCTCACATCACATTTTATTGCGATGGCTTTACCTTTTCGCTTATTGATTTCCTGTACAACTTTCTTTGCGCCATCCAGGTTCATGTCCACAATTGCCACCTTCGCTCCTTCTTCGGCGAAGCGTAGCGCCATAGCGCGTCCCATTCCCGAAGCAGCGCCTGTTACCAGGGCGACCTTACCAGCCAGCTCACCTTTCATGCTTTCACCTGCTTTCTGAGTAATTTGTGCGTGATTACAAAATGCTAGTCTCTGACAGGCTGGATGTCAAGCTCAGATCGAGCGAATGTCATTTAACTTCCCAGTCTTGCCTCTTTCTGCTATAATTGAGAGCGTGTTTCGAGAATCTCTCAAATTCAGCAAGACTCTTCCTTGTTCGATGGGAGGAGTTTTTTATAGTTCTTAATCATGTTTTCAGCTAGTTAAAGCTGACCTGGAAAAAACACACTGAACGGCAGAAAAATATGAAAATATGCCTCTTGACCTATAGAGGCAATATGTATTGCGGCGGCCAGGGGATTTACGTTTATTATCTGGCCAAAGCACTGCATAATTTAGGCCACGAAGTCCATGTGATGTCCGGGCCTCCGTACCCCTCGGTTCCCGATGGTGTGAAGCTGCACCAGCTCGAAGGCCTCAACTTATATGAGACGCAGGCGTTATCCTCACTGAAAAACCCCTTCAGGATTTTCGACCCCATCAACTTCTATGAAATCGTAGCAACGCATGTGGGAATGTTCCCCGAGATTTTAACCTTCAGTATGAGAGCCTATTTCAAGCTAAAGGAGATAATGCGCACCGAGAGGATTGACGTTGTCCATGACAATCAGACGCTCGGTTATGGCTTGCTCCTGATGAAAACTCTGGGTGTACCAGTAGTTGCCACCATCCACCATCCCATACCCATCGACATGAGGGCTGACCTGGCGCAGGCAAGGAAGTTTTCCAGCAAGTTCAGGCGCATAATTTTCTATTCCTTCATCATAATGCAGCACATCGTGAGCCAGAGGATGGACCGGGTGGTAACGGTCTCCGATATCTCCGCCGAAGATGCGATAAGCATCTTCCGTGTGCCCAGGTCAAAGGTCAGAGTGGTTCATAACGGGATAGATACCGAGGTGTTCAAGAAGATTGATGGCGTACATAAAGAGCCCAATAACATACTCATGGTGGGCAATACTGAGGACAGGAAAAAGGGCGTAATCTATTTATTGCAGGCAATGCAGATATTGAAGAACGATACTGATGTGAAGCTGACCATTGTGGACAGAAAAGGCGACCACACTAAATACGCTCCCAAACTGGTGCACGAGTACGGGCTGGAAGACAGGGTTACCTTCACCGGACGTCTCACTACCGAGGAATTAGTAAGACACTATTGTGCGGCGGAGATTGCAGTTACAGCTTCATTGTACGAGGGCTTTGGCCTTCCCTGTGCCGAGGCCATGTCGTGCGGGACACCTGTCATAGCCACGCAGGCAGGGGCATTACCTGAGATTGTAGGCAAAGACGGCGCTGGTATACTCGTGCCGCCCGAGGACCCGGTTGCCCTGGCTCAAGCGATAAAGCAGCTCCTTGCTGACAGTTCTCTGAGGCAGAGGATGGGAGAGATGGCCAGGAAAAGGATTGAGCAAGCCTTTAGCTGGGATGGTGCCGCCAGGATGACGCTTGAGGTCTATAAGGAGGTCGCGTAGTTGCTCACTGTAGACTTCAAACTTTTACCTGTTAATAGCGGCGAGCGTGTGCTCGATGTGGGATGTGGTACGGGAAGACATAGCTGGTATGTGTGCAGCCTCGACCATTGCTCGGTATATTCGATGGATATCGACCTCGAGTCCTTGCTGAAGGCAAAGTATGTTCTATATCTTATGGATTGTGAGAAGCAAGCTAAAGGCAAATGGGACATAATTATGGCGAACGGTATGCGCATGCCTTTCCGGGATGCCACCTTCGATAAAATCATTTGCTCTGAGATGATGGAGCACGTTATAGACGATGAGCAAGGGGTGCGCGAGCTGTACAGAGTCCTGAAAGACGGCGGTGAGATGGCTGTCAGCGTGCCTACCTGGCTGACGGAGAAAATTTACTGGGGAATATCAGAGAAGTATCACACCAACCCCGGCGGACATATCAGGATATACAGACAGAAGCAACTTGTTGACCTGCTGCAACGCCATAATTTCAAGGTCTACGCCATCCGTCACAAACACGCTTTCCATTCCATATACTGGCTGCTGCGCTGTCTCGTTGGCGTGAGGCGGGAGAAAGCCATCATACCCCGGCTTTACCACAGATTCCTGGTCTGGGAGACCGACAACAAGACCCGCAGGTATCGCTATTTCCGGCGTCTGGAGAGCCTGTTCGACCCCATCTTCCCCAAAAGCCTCGTGGTCTACGTGAAGAAGATGCCACAGACTCGGTAAGCGGTCAGCGTTTAGTCTTCAGCAATCAGTAGGGGCGTTTAATTAAACGCCCCTACAATTTGCAATTTTCAATTTGAATTCATTTATGAGGGTTAGCTCCAGCGCCAGGTTACCTGGCCGTCTTTGAGGTCATATTTAAGAAGACTGCGGTTATACCAGTCTCTGATGCCTTTGCTTATCTGTTCCCGGGAATGAAGTATGATGTCGGCTAACCTCTGGACGAGATCCTCTATCGGGTCACCTTCAGGGCTTACAGGTCCGAGGCTTTCGATGATGTCTCTCAGCATCAGAGTCCACGCCAGCGGGCTTTTCACACGCGGTTTCGCAGGGTCGGGTAGAGGTTGTTTCAATCCCTGAAAATATTTGTGCAGAACGGCGTTGATATCATCGGGGCTGGCTCCTTTGGTCCGCGTTACAGCGCGGTTGGCATCGTACCTCGCCCAGTCGCTGGTCAGTATCTCGATGCCGTATTTGTCCGCTTCCTCCCGCACCTCGCTGCCCGGGAAAGGCGCCAGCACGTGGAAGCCGTAGAAGGTCTGAAGCTCCTGGGCGAAATCCATGGTATCTTTCAGTGTTTCCCTGGTCTCGCCGGGAAGTCCGATAATGAACGATGCCAGTACCTTGATATCGGCGTCCTTCGCCA
>DATKWL010000075.1:0-2846 GCA_035529555.1 Dehalococcoidia bacterium
ACTCGGAGACCTTTCGCTGCCTTCGATGACTATTTAGAAATTTCAGGTTTAGAAAGAAAAATTTGTGTCAAATGGCCCAGAAATGAGCAATTTTCGCATGATTCATTTCTGGGCTGGCCTCGTTAGGGCCGCCACTATTTAAAAAGATATGTTTCCTCACAGTTAAACAGTTAATCTGTTGCCTCTGGAATAGGCTAAACAGATTATGTAAACGTTAAAATCAGAAGAGGGTATTTGGAATGGAATACAAGCGCCTTATCTGTCAAAAGGAAGGCCATATTGCCACCGTCACTCTAAACCGCCCCCAAAGTGCCAACGCCTTCGACTTTTTGTTGATGGAAGAGATAGATTACGTGTTCAGAGACGATTTGGATAAGGATGATAATGTCAGAGCAATAGTCCTGACCGGCGCCGGCAAGTACTTCTCCGCCGGTGTAGACCTTTCTATGTTTGTCAAAGGAAACGCTCAGGTTGAAAAGGAGGAGATGGACAAGGGTGTTGCCTCATCACGCGTTGGCGAACAAGCGGAAGAAGTACCCTGGGGTAAAGGAACAGTAGTAGGAGCTGTAGCCTTTATGCAGACTATGGGCAAACCAGTAATCGCAGCAGTAAACGGGCCGGCGGCTGGAATGGGGGTTTCTTTTGCCCTGGCTTGCGATATCCGAATTGCTTCAGATAATGCCAGATTCGCCATGATGTTCGTCAAACGAGGACTTGCGCCTGATACCGCTGGCTCCTTCACCCTGCCTCGTGTCGTTGGATTTGCCAAGGCAAGAGAGCTGTTAATCACTGGAGAAACAATAGATGCAGCCGAAGCCTACAGAATAGGCATGGTAAGCAAGGTCGTGCCTCCCGAACAGCTAATGCCCGCAACCAAAGAATTGGCCAGAAAAATCGCCGAGCTGCCACCGATGGCAGTAGCTTTAAATAAAATGGCAGTTCATAAGTCAATGGCTCAAACAGATATAATCGCGCAGATGATGGTGGAAATCGAATATCAGGATAAGCTGATGGCAACTGAGGATTTCCAGGAGGCCGCGGCTGCATTTATGGAGAAACGTCCGGCGGTATTCAAAGGCAAATAGTTATCGATACACCATCTCCTAGGAAAGGGAAAATAGAGTGGCTCAAAAGCTGAAAACAAGAGTCACTGAGATATTAGGTTCTAAATATCCCCTGATTATGGGGACAATGGGATATCAATCCACTCCAGAGTTGGTGGCTGCAGCCGTAAATGCTGGAGCCTTCGCCTGCCTCTCTTCTGTTATGTCAAAAACAGTTCAGGCGCTTCGAGAGGAAATTAGAAAGACCAAGAAGCTGACCGATAAACCATTCGGCATAAATATCAACCTCTTCCCCATGGTGAGCCCGTTACCGGTAGAAGAATATATTGAACTCGCTTTCGAAGAAGGCATCAAGATTATCGAAACCTCGGGCCGCAGCCCTGAGCATCTCGTCGACCGCATCAAGAAAGGCAACGCCAAATTGATGCACAAATGCGCTAGATTACGTGATGCAAAAACAGCCGAGCGCGTGGGTGCTGATATCATCGAAATTGTGGGTTATGAGTGTGGAGGTCACCCAAGTACAGAACAAATCAGCAGCCTTGTCCTCATCCCCCAGGTTGTGGACGCAGTGAAGGTTCCCGTAGTAGCCGGCGGCGGCATTGCCGATGCCCGCGGATTTGTTGCGGTCATGGCTCTGGGAGCCGAAGGCGTCCTCATGGGCACAAGGTTCATGGCTACCAAAGAATGTCCCATGCACCAGAATTATAAAGAGCGCCTCATAAACACTCAGTCAACCGATACTATGATGGTCCTGCGCACCCTGACTGACCCGATTCGAGTGATGCGCAATGAGTTGATGATGAAGGTTGATGAAATGGAGCAAAAGGGCGCTGCCGCGGAAGAGATAATATCAATGGTCGCAGGGCAGAAGAGTCTGAAGGCAATGGAGGCAGGGGATGTAGATGGAGCGCTGCTAGCCTGCGGTCAGGTTGTGGGACTGGTGCACGACATACCAACGGTGAAAGAGCTAGTTGATAGAACTATGGCAGAGGCTATAGCTATTTACGAGCGACTGGGCAAAACTCTGAGCAAGAAACACTAGAAACATCAGCAAAACAACAAAACGAAAACATCCGAAGACGCCACTATATCTGAGAAGGGGGCAGTGATGGATTTCCGATTCACACCGGAGGAAGAAGCTCTAAGAAAAGAGTTTGACGACTTTTTCAGAGAAGAGATGAAGAACGCCCCGCCTGAGTGGGGCACCTCCATGGAGGCTATGTTCGGTCTGGATGCGTGCTGGGAGTTCCACAAGCAGATGGCCAAAAAACTGGCAGCGAAGGGCTGGCTCTCCCGACCCTGGCCTAAAGAATACGGCGGACTGGATGCCCCGCTCATAGAGCAGTTTATCTTCAGCGAGGTTCAAGGATACCACAGGGGAGCCGGTGTCGACCCCTGGGGAATTCAAATGCTGGCACCAACCTTGCTGGTCAGCGCCAGCGACGAGCAAAAGAAGGAGCATCTGCCCTATATAGCACGGGCAGAGCGATTCTGGACTCAGTTATGGAGCGAGCCCGGAGCCGGCTCCGACCTGGCATCTCTTACTACACGCGCCGTGAAACAGGGTGACCACTATGTTGTCAACGGACAGAAAATCTGGACCAGCGGGGCTCACCGCGCCGACTGGGGGTTCCTGCTCGCCAGAACGAATCCCGAGGAAAAAAGAGGCAGAGGAATCTCTTTCTTCCTGGTAGACATGAAAACACCGGGCATAACCATACGTCCCATCCTCAGCCTGGAAGGCTCTCATCTATTCAACGAGGTTTTTTTAGATGATGT
>DATKWL010000076.1:0-9195 GCA_035529555.1 Dehalococcoidia bacterium
GAGTTTTGATTTCTTGTTATGCTCATGATAGCTGGACAAAGGTGTTCTGATTTTATATGCGGAAAGAAGCTTACGTGTCTTGCGAGTGTCCTCGGCAGCGATAAGTTTGACCTCTCCGAGAACACGCAACGCCCGCAACGACATATCTTCCAGATTACCGATGGGAGTGGCTATAAGAAATAGCTTAGGCATAACATTGGCGATTATAGCTCATAGCTTGTCACTCGTCCATGCTATCCTTGACTTTGCATATCCCTTTATTGTATTCTTTCCCCAATATAATCTGCAGGATGAATCAATGGAACACCCCCCTTATAAGAAACTAAGACAAACCTATGGATTCGACGATATAGCCCTTGTCCCCGGTGATATTACCATCAATCCCGACCAGACTGACATAACGCTCAAAATCGGCAAAATCACCTTCTCAATACCGGTTCTGGCTTCAGCGATGGATGGAGTGGTAGACGTACGCTTCGCCATAGCTATGGGTAAGCTCGGTGGGCTGGCTGTTTTAAATCTTGAGGGAGTCCAAACACGCTACGCTGAGCCGGATACTGTCCTTGAGAAGATTGCCAGCGCCTCGCCAGCAGAGGTTACCGCTCTGCTGCAAAAGATTTACTCCGAACCGATTAAGGATAATCTTATCGGCGACCGGATAAGGGCAATCAAAAAAACGGGTGCTGCCTGCGCTATATCACTCACACCTGCCAACACCAAAAGGTTGTCACCGCTTGCTGTTGAGGCAGGTGCTGACATACTAGTTGTGCAGTCGACGGTAACCACCGCCAAGCATGTCTCCAAGAGCTACCGGGGGCTCATATTCTCGGAACTGGTGAAACAGGTGCCCATCCCGGTAATTGTAGGCAACTGTGTGAGTTACAACTCATGTCTCAAGCTCATGGAGACAGGCATACACGGTGTGCTTGTCGGTGTAGGGCCTGGAGCGGCTTGCACTACCAGGGAAGTGCTTGGTGTTGGAGTACCACAGGCTACAGCGATAATCGATTGCGCCACTGCCAGGGAGGATTACCATAAAGCGACGGGACGGTATGTAGCTGTTATAGCAGACGGAGGCATGCGCAACGGCGGTGACATCTGCAAAGCCATCGCCTGTGGCGCTGACGCTGTGATGCTGGGCTCCATCTTCGCTCAGACCAAAGAAGCCCCTGGTCGAGGAAATCACTGGGGTATGGCAACACCGCATGCGGCTTTACCGAGAGGGACCCGCATCAAGGTGGGGATTAAAGGAACCCTGGAGCAGACTCTATTTGGACCGACATCCTTAACTGATGGCACTCAGAATCTGGTTGGTGCGCTGAGGACAGCGATGGGCGTTTGCGGTGCCCGAAATATCAAAGAGATGCATCAAGCCGAGGTAGTAATTGCGCCTTCGATAAAGACCGAAGGCAAATCCTTTCAGATTGCGCAGGGTTTGGCTCGATAAAAATTCTGATAGTTATCTAAAATCAAGCGGTGTTGACCAAAACTTGACTGGCTGATTGCATCGTGGTAAATTATTAAGCGTGTTTGCCGAGCAACGAGGCATGATAGGGGATAGGTGATGAGCCTATCCCTTTCTTTTGCCTGAAATTTCATCAAAGGAGGTATAGGATGTTACCTGGGATTTTCTGGGTAGTCGTGATCGGCATCGCTATCGGGATTGTGTTTGCACTTGCCCTGATAAGGCAAATCCTGCGTAGCGATGCAGGGTCGGCGGCGATGCAGGACGTCAATGCCAGAATCACGGAAGGTGCCTGGGCTTTCATCAGACGCCAGTATTCAACTATCGCTATAGTTGCTCTCGTAGTGGCTGCGATAATTGGCGTCGTACTTGGAATGCTGAGCAGCGAAGAGGAATTGAATACGCTTGGCGTATCCGCTCTTGGTCTAGGTTGGAGGACGGCTGTTGGTTTCCTTGTCGGCGCCTTCTGCTCTTGTCTCTCGGGCATTGTGGGCATGTGGATTGCAGTCAAGTCGAATGTTCGTTGTGCTGCTGCATCTCACAGTGGCCTGGACAAGGCTATTAAGGTTGCTCTGCGCGGTGGAGCAGTTTCCGGTTTCCTCATTGTTACCTTGAGCCTGCTCGGGGTGACAGCAATGTATTTTGCCTTCGGGGGATATAACAACCCGAATATAGCGCCTCACCTTATTGTCGCCTTCGGCTTCGGTGCCAGTATGGTTGCCCTTTTTGCCCAGCTTGGTGGCGGTATATTCACTAAAGCTGCTGATATGGGTGCCGACCTCGCTGGCAAAGTCGAGGCCGGAATTCCTGAGGACGACCCCCGCAATGCGGCGGTGATTGCTGACCTGGTTGGTGATAATGTCGGTGACTGCGCCGGCCGTGGCGCAGACCTCTTTGAATCCACTGCAGCGGAGAATATCGGGGCCATGATAATCGGTGTAGCCCTGTATGTTGCTTCCATAAAAGCCGGTTTCTCAGCCACACTGGCTGTTGGCTGGGTTCTATTCCCCCTGATCATCCGCGCTTTCGGTATTATCTCCAGCATGATAGGGATAATGACGGTCCGTAGCCGCAAGGAAGAAAACCCCATGAACTCTCTAAACCGAGGCTACTACATAGCCCTGGCGCTGTGTGTAGCGGCGATGGTTGGTGTTTCCGCGGTCATGTTCCGGCCCATGGCGGACGGATGGCTATGGCTTATGGGGGCTGGCATCATCGGTATAGTGACCAGCGTGATTGTAATCTATGTTACTCAGTATTACACCGAAGCTAGATATAGCCCGACCAAAAAGATTGCAGAGGCTTCCCGCACTGGCCCGGCAACCGTAATAGTCAATGGCATATCAGTTGGTTTTGAGACTGTTATGCCAACTGCGCTTATCATTTGTGTAGCTCTCGGAGCTACATACTGGTTCGGTACAAAAGCGGGGTTGGAGCTTGAATGGTGGCTGGCAGGTGCCTATGGCACTGCAGTAGCCACTATGGGCATGCTGATGACCTGCCCCTTCATACTGGCTGAGGATACATTTGGCCCCATAACCGACAATGCAAATGGAATCAACGAGTTCACAGGCGCTGGCCCTGAGATAAGACGTGTTACTGACCATCTTGATGCTACCGGCAATACCACCAAAGCCTTGACCAAAGGATATGCCATGATTTCGGCTGGTCTTGCCGGATTCCTTCTTTTCCAGGCCTACTTCGACAGGGTACAACTGTTTCAAGGCGAATCCGGGTCTATATTCGACGTGAATATTGTCTTCCCTGAAGCTCTCATCGGGGCTGTCCTGGCCATCATGATGGTCTTCCTGTTCAGTTCCTGGGGACTCAGGTCAGTTGGTGCGGCAGCAAGCAAGATTATCGACGAGGTGCGCCGCCAGATTAAATCCGACCCCGGGATTATGCAGGGCACTTCCAGACCTGACTACGGCAGGGCAGTTGATATTACAACAAAGGCAGCCCTGAGGGGAATGATCGCCCCCGCGCTACTTCCTGTGCTCCTGCCGATAGCCATCGGGGTTTTCTTCAGATACCTGCCTGGCTATGACCCTGGATTTAACGCCCCGGTAGCTGTAGGAGCTTTCCTCATAACAGGGACCTTTGCCGCTATTCTGTTAGCTTCCTTTATGAACAACAGCGGTGGTGCCTGGGATAATGCCAAGAAATACATTGAGGATGGGCAGCTCAAAGATGAAGCCGGAAATGTCTTGGGCAAGCGCTCGGCGGCGCATGCTGCAGGAGTTGTCGGTGATACTGTGGGAGACCCGCTTAAAGATACTGTAGGACCATCCTTGCATATCGTAGCTAAACTTATAGCTACAGTTACGCTGGTAATGTGTCCTTTGTGGATGCTATAAGCTTTTGTTAGAGAATTCAGAAATTTGAGAACAGATCAGCCTGCTGAGCATACAAAGCTCGGCAGGCTGGTTTAGTTTAAACTAACCATCAAATTGGCGACGCTTAACGCAGGAAGGGGTTCCACTTTTTTTCAGCGCCGATGGTAGTCTCCGGGCCATGGCCCGGGTAAACGATAGTATCATCTGGCAAAACCATTAGCTTGGTAGCTATGCTCTCTATGAGTTTGCCATAATCGCCACCCGACATATCAGTCCTGCCGATACCAAGATTGAACAGGGTATCTCCAGAAAAAACAACCCCATTACATAGAAGCGATATCCCACCAGGAGTGTGTCCCGGGGTATGAAGAACCTTAAATTTCAGATCTCCTGCTTCAATTATATCTCCGTCTTTAAGCAGCCTGTCTGGCTGGGGAGGCGACTTCAAAGACCCCATCATCAGTCCCATCATTCTACCGACCACTGCGGGCAATGCCCCCTTGGCATCTGCCTCATGAACCGCAAACGTTGCACCGGTAGCGTCCTTCACAGGGCGCAACGCGCCGATATGGTCTATGTGGTTATGCGTAGCCACAATCAGTACAATCGACAGGTCAAGGTCGCGCACTGTCCTCAAGATATTCTTCGGGTCTGCCCCGGGGTCAATGATAATCCCTTGTTTAGTTTTCTCAGAGCCTACGATAAAGCAGTTTGAAGCAAAAGGGCCCACTACGAGCGCCTTAATTATCATATTATCCTCCACTAATTATTTTGACTGCTTACGCTTGTTTGGTCAAGCCTTTACACTTAAAGTCAAAACTGCTAACCTTAATTAGCTCAAGAATGAACGGAGAAATATAGTGGCAGAACAGATTCCTGGCAAAGTAGATATGGATAAACTGGTCTCTCTGTGTAAACGGAGAGGCTATATTTTCCCTTCCAGCGAGATTTATGGAGGACTCGGTGCCTGCTATGACTATGGCCCTCTGGGTGTGGAGCTCAAGAACAATGTGAAGAAAGCCTGGTGGAAGGCTGTGGTGCAGGAACGCGACGACATGGTCGGGCTGGATGCCTCCATACTTATGCACCCGCAGACCTGGGTTGCCAGCGGCCATGTGGAGGGCTTCGCTGACCCTCTTGTTGACTGCAAACAATGCAAGCAGCGCTGGCGCGCTGACCATATCAAGGACGGTAAATGCCCGGCATGTGGCGGCGAGCTTACCGAGCCGCGCATGTTCAACCTGATGTTCAAAACCTTCGTGGGACCTGTCGAGGACGAGGCATCTGTAGTTTATCTGCGACCGGAGACAGCACAGGGCATATTCGTCAATTTTCAGAATGTACAGACCACCACGCGAAAGAAACTGCCCTTCGGCATCGCTCAGATGGGCAAGTCCTTCCGCAACGAGATTACGACAGGCAACTTCATCTTTAGAATGCGCGAGTTCGAACAGATGGAGATTGAGTACTTTGTCAAACCAGGAACAGATGAACAGTGGTTCAAGCACTGGGTCGAAGAAAGATTCAACTGGTATATCAATCTGGGCATTAATAAGGATAATTTGAGGCGGCGTCAACATGCTAAAGACGAGCTAGCCCATTACGCCAGGGATTGTTATGACATAGAGTATCTTTTCCCCATAGGATGGTCGGAGCTGGAGGGCATCGCCAATCGTACTGACTTTGACCTCAAGCAACATGCCAAGTTCAGTGGTAAAGACCTCAGCTATTTCGATGAGGATACCAAGGAGCGCTTCACACCTTATGTGATTGAGCCCTCGGCAGGCGTTGACCGCTCTGTGCTGGCATTTCTGGCAAACGCTTATGACGAGGAGAAGGACAAGGAGGGTCTGAGGGTGGTCCTGAGGCTTCACCCTGACCTGGCACCTATAAAAATCGCAGTGCTTCCTTTGAGCCGAAATGAGACACTGGCGCCGTTCTCCAGAGAAATATACAACAATCTGCGCAAGTGCTGGATGGTGCAGTATGACGACGCCCAGAGCATCGGCAGGCGCTACCGCCGGCAGGATGAGATAGGCACGCCCTTCTGCGTAACCATAGATTTCCAGTCTCTCGAAGACAAGATGGTAACCATCCGCGAGCGCGACAAGATGAGGCAGATACGTGTGCCCATCGAGATGTTGAAATCAACGCTTGATACCAAGCTAAATGGTGAACCTTTAGACATACTGCCTCCAGGCGGGAAAAAGTGGCTGGGGTTTGAAGATACAAAGCAATGAAAGCAATGATTCTCGAGACCCAGCGTCCTATCCAGGAAAAGCCCTTGAGTATGGCTGAGGTCGAGAAGCCTAAGTGCGCCCCTAAAGAAATCCTTATCAGAATCGTGACCTGTGGCATCTGCCACACTGACCTCCATGTTGTGGAGGGCGAGCTACCTCCGAAGAAACTGCCTGTTATTCCCGGGCATCAAATCATGGGCGTCGTGGAAGCAGTAGGTAAGAAGACCACTAGATTCAAAGTGGGAGATAGAGCGGGCGTAATATGGCTGAATTCTACCTGCGGGAAGTGCGAGTTCTGCCGCAATGGCAGGGAAAACCTATGTGAGAAAGCTAAATTCACCGGCTATGATGTGGACGGTGGATATGCCGAGTACACCGTGGTCTCAGAGGACTTCGCTTATCCTATCCCGGAGAGGTTTTCAGACTTACAGGCTGCGCCATTATTATGCGCCGGAGTAATCGGCTACCGGGCCTTGAAATTGTCAAATATTGAAAAAGGTGGGCGTCTCGGGTTATACGGCTTTGGCGCCTCTGCACATATTGTGATTCAGATAGCCAGATACTGGGGCTGTAAGGTATACGTTTTCACCAGAAGCGTGAAACACCGCAAACTAGCACAAGAACTCGGAGCTGTCTGGACAGGGAGGGCAGAGGATACGGCTCCAGCTAAAATGCACAGCTCAATTATCTTTGCCCCCGCGGGGAAACTGGTGCTCGATGCGTTACACGTTCTGGAGAAAGGCGGCACACTGGCGCTCGCCGGAATATACATGACACCTATTCCGGAAATGGACTATGACAAATATATCTACCATGAGAAAATGGTAAGAAGCGTAGCCAATAGCACCAGGAAAGATGCTGAAGACCTGCTTCGTCTGGCAGCAGAGATACCAATACACACCGAAGTCCAGGAATTTACGCTCAATGAAGCAAACCGTGCCCTTCTGCTCTTGAAGCAAGGAAAGATTAAAGGTGCTGGAGTCTTAAGGGTTTCTAAATGATTCGCATACTTCACTTCGCTGACTTACATCTCGGTGTAGAGACCTACGGTCGTATTGACCCTACCACAGGGCTGTCATCACGCCTCGGCGACTTTCTGGAGGCTTTTGACCAGCTAGTGGATTATGCCCTGAATAACGATATTGACCTCATTCTCTTCTGTGGTGATGCCTATAAGAGTCGTGACCCCAGTCAGACCTATCAGCGCGAGTTCGCCAAAAGAATCAGGCGTCTGGTGGAGAAAGACAAACAGGTATTCCTTCTAGCGGGAAATCATGACCTGCCCAACGCTATAGGACGGGCAACCTCAGTGGAAATATTCGATACGCTGAACGTTAAGAATGTAATTGTAGCCAACACTCCTCAAACCTACCGCATAGAGACCGGTAAAGGTGCGGTGCAAATTGTGGCTCTGCCCTGGGTGAGATACGGTAAACTGCTCAGTCGTGTGGACACTAAGAACCTCTCGCTGGCTCAGTTAAATCAGAAGCTCCAGGAGATACTTACGAACTGGATCAATGCTCAAGCTGATGCTCTTGACCCTCGCATTCCCGCTATTCTGGCAGGCCACCTGTCACACTCAGAGGCCACTGTTGGCTCGGAGAAGATAATGACGGTAGGACGCGACTATTTCCTGCTCAGAAGCAATATCGCCAATCCGTCTTTTGATTATGTAGCCCTCGGGCATATGCACAGGAGACAAACGGTTGCCCATCCTGTGCCCGTAGTCTACCCGGGGAGCCTTCAAAGCATTGATTTCGGTGACGAAGGCGATGAGAAGGGATTCTATGTGGTGCAGATAGATGAGGCGGCGCCCAAGGGAAGACGATTGAAGGATTATGAGTTCCATTCCATAAAGACACGGCGATTCCTTACTATAGAAGTTGATACCAATACGGATGACCCAACGGCCACGGTGCTTCAGGCTATAGCAAAAAAGGATACTAGAGACGCAATAGTCCGCACTTATATCAAGGTCTCGGCAGCAAACGAAGGCCTGATTCAGGAGAGTGAGATAAGGAAGGCGCTGAGGGAAGCTTATTTCTTTGCTATCAACAAGGAAATAGAGCGTGAGCATCGTACGCGGCTGGGAGGGCAGCCAATCGAAGGAATGACGCCACTGCAAGCACTGAAATTATACCTTGAGTCCAAGAAAACACCTAAAGAGCGCGAAAAGTTGCTTCTGGAATACGGGGAAAGGCTGATTCAACAATGTTCAGGGCTTGACTAGCAATCTTATATAATTATGTTTACAATGTATCGAAAGTATTACCAGGTCAGCCATGAACGATAAATTTAGAAGACTGTCGCTGTCCTATTATGTAGGGAAGCTTTTCCCCCGCAGTCTTCCTCCACGCCTGCTTATCATCTTTTTTGCCATCATCATTCAGACGGGTGCAGAGGTCCTGAGTTGGTATGCCGTCAGTTCCAGAAATCCTGCCATCATCTCACTTGCTGTAGTTCTCTGGCTCATCTGGTTCGGGCTGATATTTCTCATCGCCAAGCCCTCGACTGATAAGTTATTAAGTCCGCATCGTAAGATTCTGCAAATAGTTGTTCTATTCCTGATTGTGATTTTGTCCTTCATGGCCATTGGAGAAGGGATAGGATTCCACCTGGTCAACACAGGAGTAGTTACTGAAAATGAGATGGCGGAATTCCTTACCGAGAGCATAAATTACAATGATGCTACTGCGCTGAATCATCAGGCAAGCCTCCTGCTTCTCAAGGGGGAGAACCCTTATGAAAGTACCAATATCATTGATGCCGTGGAAGAATTCGAGGTGCCTACTGAATATTTGACACCCTTAAAACAAGGCGCTTTTGCCGATGTTTTCCCCTACCCCACAGAGGAACAAGTCGATGAAGTGCTAAATGATGCTAAAGCATCAGGCGATGTTACGCCTCTGGAATTTGAATCGAAGGTAAGTTATCCGGCGGGCTCATTCATCTTTCAAGCACCGCTGGTTTCACTGGGCCTCGAGGACACGAGGGTCTTTTATCTAATTTGCGCAATCTTGATGGTAGCTGTTATATTCTGGAAATCGCCTAAAGCGTTCCGTCCCCTCGTATTCTTAGCATTTGTAACAAACCTGGTTTTCTGGAATCTCATCGGCACCGGAACGACTGACACTCTATATGTGCTTTTTATTCT
>DATKWL010000077.1:0-21176 GCA_035529555.1 Dehalococcoidia bacterium
GGGCTTTATTAGTATCTTTCCACCTTCACCCCTCAAAGCCATCTCGAATGCCTCGTTAATTCTATCCAGAGGCATCTTGAGAGTCAGAAGCGGAGACACGTCTATCTTTCTGGCTTTTATGAGATTCAATGCAGCGGCATATTCGCCCGGCGAAAAGCACATCGACCCTTTTATCGTAAGCCCTCTCAGGTTGATATTGCTGACCGGCAATTCAACTGTCTCAAAGCATATCGCTACAATAACGATGGTTCCGCCCTTTCTCACCAGGGCGACCGACTGCTGGGTCGTAGCGACAGCTCCAGCACATTCGAACACAACGTCAGGGCCTCTACCATCCGTCAACTCAAGAATCCTCTCAACCGGGTTAGTCACCTTTGCGTCTATGGCCTCGTCTACAGCTCCTCTAGCCATTTCGAGCCTTTGTTGACTGACCTCCGAGGCGTACACAGCCCTGGCACCCGAGGCCTTTGCTACTCGCGCCACAAGTTGTCCGATAGGACCCAGTCCGAGCACCGCTACAACATCGTCTTTCTGCATTCCTGCCACTTTAATAGCGTGCAAAGAGCACGTCGTAGGTTCGATTATAGCGCCTTCCTCATAACTCAGCCCTTTAGGAAGCCTGTGAAGAAGAGAATGCTTAGCCTTGGCGTAGGTAGCAAAAGCACCCTTATATTGCACTAGTTCAATATAGTACTGCTCACATAGCCCCAGGTCGCCACGCTTGCACCAAAAACATTCGCCACATGCGATGCTTGGTTCAATCGCCACTCGCTCCCCTATCTTCCATCCCTTTACCTCCGACCCCAGTCCAACAATATCGCCTGAATATTCATGCCCGAACCCTACGGCAGCGCCCTCTTTGAAAACGTGCAGGTCGGAGCCACATATGCCGCAATACTGCACCTTTATCAGCACTTCATCTTTCTCTAAAACAGGCTCCGGCACATCTTGAATCACAAATTTTCTCTTGCCCTCTAATACCGCAGCTTTCATGTCACGCCCTCCTGCCCGACCTGATAATACCGGATTGCCTCATTATGCACAGCAATCACCGAAATTTCAACTGCAAATCAGTAGGGGCACTGCAGTATGCCGTGCCCCTACGAGAATAACACATCGGAAACACGCTTAGTTGATGTTCAAACCTCTTCCCAAGGGAAGGCAATTACCTCGTCAACTGACGAAGCATCGCAAAATAGCATCACCATGCGGTCGACACCCAGAGCTATGCCGCCACACTGAGGGAGTCTGGCCACAGCCTCCAAGAAACGCTGGGGCATAGTGATGTCATGCTTTTCGTGACGCTTTATACTTTCAAGCTCACGCTTGAAACGCTGTTCTTGCTCGGCAGCATCGGTGAGCTCGCTGTAGGCATTGGCTATCTCCAACTCGCCGATAAAGACCTCAGCCCGCTCTGCAACTTCAGGATTACCAGGCTTTAGCCTCGACAGAGAGGCCATTGCAGCAGGATAATCTGACAGCACAGTAGGGCGGTTCTTCGGGAAACCCGGTATCACCTTCTCCACAAGGTCGATATCAAACCGCTCCGGATCATGCTGCTCGAATGGGTCCCATCCAGCAGAGTCAAGGAATGCCTCGCGCACCGGTATCCTGTGCCAGGGACGTTTCAGTTTAATCTCAATTCCCTGGTACCGAATAGTCGAACCCAAGTGCAGCTTCTTGGCAATTGCCAATACAAGTTTTTCGGTATCCTCTATAATCCTCATATAATCAGCGCCGACGCGATACCACTCCAGCATGGTAAACTCAGGGTTGTGTAATTGACCTCGTTCGCTTTTGCGGAAGCAGTGACAGATTTGGAAGATTTGGGTGTAGCCAGCAGCGAGCAGCCGCTTCATGTGCAGTTCCGGGGAAGTTGAAAGGAACCAGTCATCCACTGTAAAGGGAGAAATATATTGCTCGGGGGCAACCGTCTTTACATGGAGGGGGGTTTCTACCTCAAGAAAACCTTCGCTACGGAAGAAGTCGCGAATACCATCAAGGATTAGCGTGCGGAGTTTGAGATTGGGTTTAAGTCGAGAGAGGCGCGAAGAGTCATCCTGGGGCATCCATCACCTTTTTGTACTGACCCGTTCCACGTAGGTGTTGGTACGGGTGTCGACTTTGATGATGTCGCCTTCCTTCACAAAGGAAGGAACGGCTATAGTAGCTCCCGTCTCCAGGGAAACAACTTTATTCTGTGCGGTAACTGTATCCGTCTTGGTGCTCGCTGAGCTTGTCACCACTGCCAGTTCCACGAACTTGGGCAATGTTATGTCAATAACCTTACCCTCCATCACCATGACAGCTACGGCAAAACCTTCTTTGATGAACTGAATCCTGGTTCCCAGCCGTTCTTTGGGCACATGGTGCTGTTCGAAGGTCTCGTTGTCCATGAACACGTAATGGTCACCTTCCTTGTAGAGATACTGCATCGCATGGCTGGTGACATGGACCTCTTCAACCTTATCTCCGGAATGGTATGTCTGGTCCCGGGTAGTGCCATCGAAAAGGTTGCGCATTTTGAGGTAATACATACCACGACCCTTCCCGGGCTTCACGAATTTGACATCCTCTACAATAAAGGGGGCATTATTGATGAATAGCTTAGTATTCCTGCTTACTTCTGCGATATCCACCCGGGCGCACTCCTTCTTGCCACCTCGAATATCCTCTGGGACACCATGAAAATGGAGTTAAGCCATTTTTCCCGGTTAGAACTTCAAGAGGGAGATGTTATCTCTTACGATACTGACGCGCCTTGCGGGCTCTTCTCAACCCGTACTTTTTTCGCTCTTTCACGCGAGCGTCTCGGGTAAGCAGCCCTAAACTACGAAGCTTTGGCCTGAGGCTCTCATCCATGTTGACCAGAGCCCGGCTGATGCCATGGCTTATGGCCCCTGCCTGCGAGGAACTGCCGCCGCCTGTCACCTTAACGACGGCGCTAAGCTTCTCCGTGGTTTCAGTGGCTCTTAGCGGCTCAAGGACAGTTGATTGCAATCGGTCAATACCAAATACCTCTTCCAGAGGCTTGCCATTAACTATGACAGCACCCTTGCCCTTCATCAACTTCACCTGAGCAATTGCTGTCTTCCGTCTTCCCGTGCCACGAAAATAGGTTTGCTCGCTCAACCTAATTCTCCTTCTCAGTCGCTTTAACCTGAGCCTCATGAGGATGCTCAGATCCTGCATAAACCTTAAGCTTCTTGAACATGGCTGCCCCCAGCCGGTTATGCGGCAACATGCCTTTTACCGCATACTCTATTGCCCGAGTGGGCTTAGTCTGCAATATTTTTTCCAGACTGATACTCTTAAAACCGCCGGGATAGTTGGAATGGCGATAATACATTTTGTCGGATAGTTTCTTGCCAGTTACCTCTATCTTTGTCGCATTAACTACTATGACGAAATCGCCCACATCAAGATGAGGCGTATACATAGGTTTGTGCTTGCCTTTGAGCAAGACCGCCACCTCCGATGCCAGTCTACCAAGTTTCTTACCTGAAGCATCGATTACCCACCACTTACGCTCAATATCCGATGCCTTAGCACTATGAGTTCTCATAAAATTGCCCCTTGCCTAACTTATGCTCAGGATAATTCACCTTCACCAAACACAGCCCCAGGGCCGGTGCCACTGGTGCCGCCACTCCTGGCTTCCTTGCTTCCAGTATCCCTTTGAATTCCTCCACTTTAAGCTTACCCAGCCCCACCCTGACTAGACAACCTGCTGTGCTTCGCACTTGCTTTGGCAGGAAGGAATCTGCCACCATATCGAAAAATACCAGTTCTCTTTCTCGCGACACTTCCGCTTTTAAGACCCTTCGAACAGTTCTTTTTCCTCTCATTGGGCCCGTGAAGGAAGCTAAATCTTGAATCCCCAAGAGAAACCGACACGCTTCGTTCATGGCGTCTACGTCCAATGGCAGCGGCACATGATAAGAATATTTTCGCTGCAATGGAGACGGTGTCGCACTATTCAAGATGGTATACCGGTATTCCCGGCTAAGGGCATCCCTCCTTGCACTAAAATTGTTATCTACTTCACTCCCAGCCTTAACGGCTATATCCGACGGAAGATGAAAATTTAAGGCTCTGATTATTGTCTGTAGAGAGAGATTAGAGGAGCAGCTAAAGCTGACCACTTGTCCCTTAGCATGAACACCTGCGTCTGTGCGTCCAGCCCCAACAATTCCAATCTTCTCTCCGGTTAATTTCTTCAGAGCTTGCTCAATCTCTCCCTGAATCGTTGGTTCACCAACCTGCATCTGGAACCCATGATACCCTGTACCATCATATTCCACAACTAGAGCCAGTTTTCTGGTTGGCGGCGACTCCATTAAACCAGTTCTAACTGGGCCATAGGTGCCCCATCTCCTGACCTCGGCCCCAGCTTGATCACCCTGGTATAGCCTCCCAGCCTATTAGAATACCTCGGCCCAAGCTCTGTGAATATCTTATCCACCACCTTCGTGTCATATATAAAAGCAAGTGCCTGGCGACGAGCGTGTAAATTCCCCTTCTTGCCTAATGTTATCACTTTCTCTGCCAAAGGCCGTGCTTCTTTGGCCTTGGCTTCGGTGGTTACAATCTTCTCATATCGCAGAAGGTCTGTAACCAGATTCCTATAAAGAGCCATCCTGTGATCAGTTGCTCTAGAAAGCTTGCGTCCGGCTACCCTGTGTCTCATCTTTTCCTCATCAGGCGTAAACTATCCTTCCCCACCCTCGGCATCATCTTCTGCATCATCCGCTTCACCTTGGCGCGACTTCTCCTCCTCCGATGCCTTCGGCCTTAAATCGAGTGATTCGAGTCTCTCATTTACTTCCTCCAGAGATTTCTGGCCGAAGCTACGTAGCGCAAGCAAATCACTCTCGCTCTTCTCTAAGAGCTCCCCGACTTTTGTTATGCCGCTGCGGCGCAAAGAATTGAAGGTACGAGCTGAGAGACTGAGTTGTTCCAGCGCCATCTCGTATTTCTCCGGAGGAATAGCGGGAGTAATCGGCTTCTCACCCTCAACATGTACCTTACTCAATTCAGTAAACAAGGCAAAATGCTTGGTCAATACCTCAGCGCTCTTGGCCAGTGCCTCTCTGGCTGTAATTGTGCCATCAGTCCACACTTCTATAATCAGCTTGTCGTAATTGCTTACCTGACCAACGCGTGTCTTGCCCACTGTGTAGTTCACCCGTTTTACAGGGGTGAAAATAGCATCCACAGGTATTACCCCTAACGGGAGCCCGTCGCCGCGTCCGGCGGGCAAATAGCCTTTGCCCTGCTCAACATACAGAGTAACATTTAACTGAGCGTCCAGAGAGTCCAATGTGACCAGATGAAGCTCCGGATTCACAACTTCAAAATCCGCAGATGGTTTGATATCGCCTGCGCAGACTGCCCCCTCCCCGCTGGCTTCAAGAAATAACCTCCCGGATACATCGGAGAATGCTCTGAGCCGCAACTGCTTAATATTAAGCAAGAACTCTATAACATCCTCTTTAACATTAGGAATAGTACTGAACTCGTGTTGCACTCCCTCAATCTTCACCGCAGTTACGGCTGCTCCGGGCAACGAGCTCAGGAGCACGCGGCGCAAACTATTTCCCAATGTTATTCCGAAGCCGGGATCCAGAGGTTCTATAATAAACTTCCCGTAGTCTTCGGAGCTACTTTCACATTCTATTTTCGGGCTTAAAACCTGCAGCAACGCACTGCCTCCTCAAAATAATTAAATCAACTATCTGGAATAGAATGCTACTATGAGCCTCTCATCGATAGTAGATTCAATATCAACACGTGTTGGTCTAGCGACAACACGACCTGTTACAGCATCTCGATTCAGTTCCAGCCAGCTTGGTACAGACCTGCTTCCGAGGTCTTTAACAACTGTCTGATACAACGCAAGTTTTGTGCTCGTTTGCTTCCATGAGATAACATCGCCAACTTTGACTTGATGCGATGGAATACCTGCAACACGCCCGTTAACTGCGATATGACCATGCTGGACAATTTGCCGGGACTGTCTACGCGAATCAGCGAATCCAAGACGATAGACTACGTTGTCGAGCCGCATCTCCAGTATCTGGAGGAAGTTCTCCCCTGTAAGTCCAGGGCGACGCTCAGCCTGAGCGTAATGCTTTTTGAATTGTGCTTCAAGTACCCCATAAATGTAGCGCGCTCTTTGTTTCTCTCTCAACTGAAGACTATATTCAGATACCTTGCGGCGAGCGCTGCCATGCTGGCCAGGTGGAGTATGTCTATCCTCTATAGGGCACTTAGGTGTAAAGCATTTAGCCCCTTTTAACATCAATTTATCGCCCTGGCGCCGACAAATTCGGCAAGCAGGCCCTGTATAACGGGCCATCTTAAACCTCCTTTAAATCCTTCTCCTCTTTGGCGGTCGACATCCATTATGAGGGATAGGAGTCACATCCCTTATGCTTGTGATGTTGAGACCGACTGCCTGGAGCGAACGGATTGCTGCCTCGCGCCCGCTGCCGGGCCCTTTCACATAGACATCAATCTGACGCAGACCATATTCCATACTTTTCTTGGCCGCAGTCTCAGCAGCTCTCTGAGCAGCATACGCTGTGCCCTTACGCGACCCTTTGAACCCCGCAGTTCCGGAGCTACCCCAGGCTAACACATTGCCTTGAGCGTCAGTGATAGTGATTATAGTATTGTTAAAGGTTGACTGTATGTAAGCTCGACCCCTCGTGATTACCTTCTTTTCTTTTCGACCGCCCTTTGATGTCCTCTTCTTATTTACCATTAGTCATCACCTCTGCTTACTTCTTAGACACGCCACGGCGTCTGCCTCTACCGGCCACAGTCTTACGAGAACCACGTTTCGTTCTAGCGTTGGTCTTAGTCCGCTGACCACGAACAGGCAAGCCTCGCCGATGACGAAGCCCACGATAGCTACCTATCTCAATAAGGCGCTTAACATTGAGATTAATCTCTCTGCGGAGATCACCCTCTACCCTGTAGTTTTTATCAATAACCTCGCGGATTCGGTTAACCTCTTCATCCGTAAGGTCTTTAACACGGGTATCGGGATTGACCCCGGTTTGCTCCAATATTTTTCGGCTCAGGGCAGGCCCTATACCATATATGTAGCTTAAAGAGGCCTCAACCCGCTTATTTTTCGGTATGTCAACACCTGCAATCCTCGCCATAACCCCTCCTGGTAAAAGACTCAACCCTGCCTTTGTTTATGCCTTGGATTCGTGCAAATGACCCTGACCACGCCTTTGCGCTTTACAACCTTACATTTATCGCAACGAACTTTTACCGAAGCTCTAACCTTCATCGTACTCAATCCCTACATTATTACTTGAACCTGTAAGTAATCCTTCCGCGCGTCAGGTCATATGGTGAAAGTTCCACCAGCACCTTATCTCCGCGCAGTATCCTTATGAAATGAAGCCTCATCTTTCCGGAAGCATGTGCCAACACCTGATGTCCGTTGGGCAACTCCACACGAAACATAGCATTAGGCAACGGCTCAATCACTGTCCCCTCAACCTCAATTGCATCCTTCTTTGGCATGGTTTGCCGTCACCCCTTCCCATTAATTCTAACGCATGGTCAATATCTCCGGACCACCGTCGGTAATAGCAATAGTATGCTCAAAGTGAGCAGATAGTCTACCATCGATTGTGCTGACTGTCCACTTATTATCTGCAATCTTGGTACGCCAATCTCCGGCATTAACCATAGGCTCCAGCGCTAAGCTCATGCCTCTCCTTAGCAAATGCCCCTCACCCGCAATGCCAAAATTGGGAATTTGCGGGTCTTCATGCAAGTCACGCCCGACACCGTGACCCACATACTCTCTGACCACAGAGAAATTCCCGAACTCGACGTAGGATTGAATCGCCGCAGAGATATCTCCTAATCTGGCCCCGCTTCGGGCAGCAGCGATGCCAGCCTGCAAAGCTCCTTCTGTAGTCTCGATAAGCTTCTGAGCCTCCGCACTTATCTTTCCCACGGCCAGCGTCACAGCCGCATCGGCATAAAATCCATCCAGGATAGCACCTACATCGAGAGAGATGATGTCCCCTGACTTCAGTATCCGACTGCCAGGTATCCCGTGAACGACTTCCTCGTTGATAGAGGTGCATATTGAGGCTGGGAAACCACGGTATCCTTTGAATGCAGAAACAGCTCCGTGTTTCTTTAACTCCTTATCAGCTACTTCGTCTAGCTCGCCGGTAGTAACCCCTGGTTTGACCGTTTTAGTTAAAGCTTCAATAACCGCAGCTACAACACGTCCCGCCTCCCGCATTATGGCAATCTCACGGGGGGACTTTATTATTATTCCTATCTCCTGTCCGATTCGTTGCATCTCCTACTTCTTGCCCTCGAGAACAGCTATTACATCCCGGCCAACAGCTTCGACACCCTGCTCCCCATTTACCTCCACCAGAGCACCAGACTTAGTGTAGTATTCTATCAAAGGCATCGTCTGATTGAAATAGACATCAAGGCGCTTTCTGGCAGTTTCCTCAGTATCGTCAGCGCGTTGATAGAGTTCGCCACCGCAGCGGTCGCATTTGCCTGCCACCTTGGGCGGCAACTCAACGATATTATAGGGTGTCTGACAATTGCGACATATCCAGCGTCCGCTCAGGCGTTTCAATAACTCTTTTACCGAGACCTTGATATACAGCACTTTATCTATACGCTTCCCCTGAGCCGCTAAAGCCTTATCCAGCGCCTTCGCCTGTTCCAAGGTTCTGGGAAAACCATCCAAAAGAAACCCCTTGGCACAATCCGGAGCAGCGATCCTGCCCAGAATCATCTTGACAGTTACATCATCCGGCACAAGCTGCCCCTTTTCCATATAAGATTTGGCGATTTTACCCAGTTCGCTACCCCTTTCCTGCTCTTTGCGAAAAAGGTCACCTGAGGCAATATGAGCCAAACCCAGCTTCTTGGATATGGTAACCGCCTGAGTTCCTTTGCCCGCTCCCGGTGCACCCAAAAGGATTACATTCAACTGCTTCTGCTTCGTCACTTAATAAATCCCTCATAATGACGCATCAGGAGCTGCGCTTCTATTTGTCTCATAGTATCCAGAACAACACCCACGACTATCAAGAGTCCAGCAGCCGAGATAAGCATCAAAGTTGAACTGGCGGCACTGCCTACCAACCAACGAGAAATAATAGGAGCTACTGCCACTAAGGCAAGGAACAAGGCCCCTCCACAGGTAATGCGAACTACCAACTTGTTCAAATAATCAGCCGTAGGACGCCCTGGTCTGATACCAGGTATGAACCCCCCTTGTTTTTGTAATGTTTCAGCCAGATTCTGCTGCTGGAAAATCACCATGGTATAGAAGAAAGTGAAACCTATAACAAGGAGAAACAGAAATCCCCAATAGGGATACCCCTGTGTATTGAACAACGTATCGACCCAGTGCGCCCCCGTGGACACCCATGACAATTTTGATGCAATAAAATAACTGGCTACTGTTGCAGGTAACATCAAAAGTGCGTATGCAAATATCAGCGGTATCATTCCCGCAGAATTCACCCTGAGTGGGATATGGGTTCCCCCGGATTGCCTATACATTTTACCACCGCGAAAGAGACTTCGTGAGTATTGAACAGGTATACGGCGTACCCCCTCTGTGACCCACACTATGAAGAAAGCTATCGCCAGTAAAAGAATAACGAGCTTAACTATACTGAAAATACCCTCGGCTGCTGTGGTCCCTTCCAAAAAGGTTCGTCCAAAATTGGTTGGCAAACCAGCAACGATGCCACCAAAGATTATGATGGAAACACCATTACCGATTCCATTCTCGGTGATTCGCTCACCAATCCAGACAAGGAACATAGTGCCCGCCGTTAGTGATAACACCATAGCTGCCGTGGTTAGCAATTGGTCGCCACCCAGCCCTATCGTCCCCGGCGCCAGTACCCCTTCTCTTTGGAAAAGGATAAGTTGCGCATAGCCCTGGAGCATGGCCAAAGGCACCGTCAGCCAGTGAGTATATTGATTCAGCTTTCTGCGCCCTATTTCTCCTTCCTTTTGCAGATTCTGGAGCTGAGGGATAATCGGTACAAGGAGCTGCATGATGATAGAGGCGGTAATATAGGGATAGACACCCATCGCAGCTATACTCAGGTTCCTCATCGCCCCACCGCTGAACAGGTCAAGCATGCCCAAAAGGGCATTCGTCTCAAAGAGAGAACCCAAGGCTTCGCGGTCTACACCGGGTACAGGAATGTGAGCCACAAAACGAAATACCACCAGCATGGCCAGCGTAAAAAGCAGCTTCCACCTCAGGTCAGGAAGTCTGAAAGCATCGACCATGGCCTGAATCAGCCGGGGCATTGAACTTTTTTGTGGCTGTCGCATTTTGGCTCTTCCCCTAAATCTCCTCCGCCCTTCCTCCCGCGGCCTCTATCTTGCTCTTGGCAGTCTGTGAGAACTTATTGGCCTTCACCACCAGGGGGCGTTGAAGTTCACCGTCACCGAGGATTTTAATCGGCTTTTTGAGCGAGGGTACCAAACCAACCTCAACCAGCTTTTGCGGAGTTATCTCTACATCCTGTTCAAATATGCTCAGTTGCTCAAGATTAACTATGGCATAGTCTATCTTGAAAATATTCGTGAAGCCGCGCTTACCGGGCAGACGTTTAACCAGCGGAGTCTGGCCACCCTCAAACCTCAGAGCAACCCCTCCACCGGCACGAGACTTCTGACCCTTCAACCCCCGACACGAGTAAGTTCCGTGTCCGCTCCCATCACCTCGCCCGATGCGCTTTCTTTTATGTTTAGCCCCTGGGCTGGGCTTTAGTTCGTCTTGCTTCATCTTCTACTCCTCAGGCGCCTCCTCTACATGAACCAGGTGTCTCACCTTTTGTACCATCCCCCGGATTTCAGGTGAGTCTCTGTGTATTACAGTCTGGTTCAAACGACGAAGGCCCAAGGTCCTGAGAGTTATTCTCTGCACCTTGTTGTAGCCTATAGCGCTCTTCTCCCAAGTAATGCTCAGTTTAGCCACCAGTCCCCCCCACCGTTGTTGTTGACTTTCGTTTGGCTAGCTCCTGCTTCGGGTCTTTCAATTGACTAAGCGCCTTCATAGTGGCCCTGACCACATTTAACGAGTTGGAGCTTCCCATCGACTTAGTCAGAATATCCCTTATGCCAGCAGACTCTACAACAGCTCGCACACCACCGCCGGCAATTACGCCGGTGCCCGGGGCCGCCGGCTTCAACAACACTTTCGCCGCTCCAAACTTGGTTACAATCTCAAATGGAATAGTATTGCCACTCATAGGCACACGAATCAGATTTTTTCTGGCGACGGCTCCAGCCTTGCGTATCGCCGCAGGCACCTCCCTGGCCTTACCCAGGCCAGCACCGACATGTCCCTGCCCATCTCCAACCACAACTAGAGCGCTGAAGCTGAATCGACGTCCTCTCTTTACCACTTTGGCTACACGATTCACGTGAACTAGCTTTTCGGTAAGTGTCAAATCGCTGGGATTTATTCTCTCGGTATGTTCCATAGTTCTTAAAACCTCAATCCCGCTCCACGGGCAGCATCTGCCAGAGCCTTTACTCGCCCGTGATATTTGTATCCTCCGCGATCAAAGACGACCTGCTCTACTCCCTTCTCTCGGGCACGCTTGGCAACCAGTGTTCCCACCAGCTCCGCTATCGCTTTTTTATTCTTGCTTTCCGAACTGCTCTTTATCTCCGCATCAAGAGTTGACGCAGTCGCAACGGTACAGCCCGCTCCGTCATCTATAACCTGGGCATATATATGATTCAAACTGCGAAAAACGCAGAGTCGAGGGCGAGACGTTGTGCCTTTTACACGCTTCCTAACCCTCTCATGTCTTCTTCTTCGTGCTATTCTGGAATCCTTGATACCACTACTCATGGTCTTCTATTTCTTTCTACCTACCTTGCCCGCTTTACCTGCCTTGCGTCTGATTCTTTCGCCCGCGAACTTGATTCCCTTACCCAAGTAGGAGTCCGGTGGCTTAATCTCTCGAATCTGAGACGCAATCATGCCCACAAGTTCTTTATCAATGCCAGTCACACTGATCATAGTCGGCCCTTCGGCAGCCAGCGATATCCCCGGTGGTGGAACAAGCTCCACAGGTTTGGTATAACCTACTTGAATAACGAGCTTATCTCCAGACTTTGTGGCGCGATAGCCCACTCCCTGCAGTTCAAGATTCTTCTTAAACCCCTGACTTACTCCTTCAACCATGTTAGCAAGCAGGCTCCTGGTTAAACCATGAAGAGCGCGATGTGTTTTATTGTCTGTAGGCCTCGATACCGAAAGAACTCCGTCCTTCAAGGAAACAGACATATCTTCGTGGAAAACTCTAGATAACTCGCCCTTGGGCCCTTTGACCCTGATTTCGTTTCCCTTTATCGAGACTTCCACACCCTTTGGAATTTTTATTGGCCTCTTGCCCACTCTAGACATGGTTTTCTCCCGCCAGTGTTACCATACATAGCATAGGACTTCCCCACCTAGGCCCTTCTTCCAAGCCTGCTGACCGGTCATAACTCCCTGTGAGGTTGAAATTACTGCTATTCCGAGTCCACCATAGACTCTGGGTATCTCGCCCTTCTGGCAATACACCCTTAAACCAGGCTTGCTCACACGCTGCAACCCACTTAATGCAGGCTGTTTTTTGCTGGTATAGCTTAGATGAATCTTAATCACCCTCTGAGGTGTGTTGCCTTTCAAAACCTCGTAATCCTTTATGAAACCCTCTTCCTTAAATATTTTGGCAAGAGATATCTTAGTCCTGGAAGCAGGAACAAGAACAGACTCATGTCTGGATACGATAGCGTTACGGATTCGAGTCAGCATGTCAGAAATAGGATCAGTAAGAGTCATCTCAATCCCTCTAAAATTATCACCAGCTTGATTTCCTCACGCCGGGAAGATAGCCCTCGAGCGCAAGCTTCCTGAAGCAAATTCTGCATAATCCGAACTTGCGGATATACGCACGAGGACGGCCGCATGCCCTGCAACGGCTGTGCTGCTGCACTTTGTATTTCGGAGAGCGCTTCGATTTCACAATCTTTGATAACTTAGCCATCTTTCCAACCCACTATCTGCTGAAAGGCATACCCATCAGCTCAAGAAATCTCCTTGCCTCCTCATCTGTGCGTGCCGTAGTGCCAATACAGACCTGAAGTCCACGAATTTTATCTACTTTGTCGTAGTCAATTTCAGGGAATATAATTTGTTCTTTAAACCCCAGTGTGTAGTTCCCATGACCATCAAACGCATTTCGGGGAACACCCTGAAAGTCACGTATGCGAGGCAACACGGCACTTACCAGACGGTCGAAGAACTCATACATTCGCTCACCACGTAACGTCACCTTAGCACCGATGGGCATTCCTGAACGCAATCTAAAGGCTGCAATTGACTTCTTAGAACGGGTGATCACAGGGCGTTGACCTGCAATTTGAGTGAGGTCAGTGGTTGCACCTTCCATAGCTTTTGAATTTTGAATGGCCTCACCCAACCCGATATTTAATACAATCATCCTCAGCCGAGGCACTTGCATCGGGTTTTTATAACCCCCGTCTTTCATCATGGCGGAGACGATTTCTTTCTTATACTTTTCCTGCATCCTGGACACTAGTCAATCACCTCATCGCACTGTTTGCAAACACGAACCTTATTCTTGCCCTCCAACATGAGAAAGCCCACCCGGGTTGGCTTATTACACTTGCTGCATATGAGCATGACCTTAGAAACATGAATGGGTGCTTCGCGCTCAATTATGCCTGCCTGTCTGACATTAGGCCGGGGTTTCATATGACGCTTTACCATATTTATCCCTTCCACCACAAGTCTGTTATCGCGGGGATAGTAATTGCGAACTTTCCCCTTTTTTCCCTGGTCATCCCCGGTAATCACTAACACTTCATCGTTCTTACGAATCTTCATCACAACACCTCAGGCGCCAGGGAGACGATCTTCATGAACTCCATCTCTCTGAGTTCCCTCGCCACCGGCCCAAAAATGCGGCTCCCCTTGGGATTACCTTTTTCATCGAGGATTACCGCAGCATTCTCATCAAATCTGATATATGAACCATCGGGACGACTTTGTATTTTAACGGTGCGGACGACAACAGCACGCACCACGTCACCCTTCTTTACTGCCGCATTGGGGATTGCCTCTTTCACTGCTGCTACTATTACATCCCCCAGCCGGGCATATCTTCTTCTGCTACCGCCGAGAACGTTAATGCACATTATCTTCTTGGCGCCAGAATTATCAGCAACCTTGAGCCTAGTAAACGACTGAATCATCGCTTATTCTATCTCCCGCGGCTTGACCTCTATCTGTTCTGCTTTTACCAGGATTTCCGCCACTCGCCATCTCTTTTCTTTGGACAGAGGTCTGGTCTCAACAATGCGCACTAAATCACCAACGCCACAGGCGCTGTTTTCATCGTGAACCTTGAATTCATTCCTGTAGGTAACTACTCGCTTGAAGCGAGGGTGTTGGCGACGAGTTTCCACCTGAACTAACACCGTCTTGTTCATTTTGTTGTTCAGGACTCTGCCTATGCGTGTTTTTTGATTCTTCTTCATAATAGTTATTTCCCGGCGAGTTCGCGCTCGCGCATTATTGTCTCAATTCTAGCGATCCTTTTCTTAACCTTACGAAGTTCGCTGTAATTTGCCAGTTGTCGTGTAGCATGCCTGAACCTGAGATTAAACAGCTCCTGGTGTGCCTCGTCAAGCTGCTTTGTCAGTTCGCCTGCGCCAAGTGCTCTGATTTTATCTACTCTCATTGCCGTCACCAACTACTAGGCTACCTCGGCCACGCCCTCTCTAATAACAAACCTGGTCCGAATAGGGAGCTTGTTAGTGGCCAGTCGCATTGCCTCTCGGGCAAATTCCTCCTTGACCCCGGAGATTTCGAATAGCATCCGACCTGGTTTGACTACAGCTGCCCAGTGGTCAAGAGCGCCTTTTCCGCTGCCCATTCTGGTCTCCGCTGGCTTTGCGGTCACCGGTTTATCAGGAAATACCCGAATCCAAACCTTCCCACCTCGTTTAACGCTGTGCACAATCGCACGACGAGCTGCTTCAATCTGGCGGCTGGTGACCCAAGCCGATTCCTGGGCTTGAAGGCCAAAATCGCCAAATATCACAGCATTGCCCGCCTGGGCTGTGCCTCGGCGGTGCCCTCTATGCGCTCTACGATACTTGACTCGTTTTGGCTGCAGCATTGTACTACCCTGCTTTAACCTTTTGTCTTTTCCGCTGAAACCTCAGCGCTACCCAAACCTTCAGCCGCGGTTTTGCTTTCGGGAAGAATCTCACCTTTATAGACCCACACCTTAATCCCTATGAGGCCCATCGTTGTTAAAGACTCAGCGAAACCATAATCTATATCAGCTCTCAATGTATGCAGGGGAACACTCCCCTCTCGAGCCGTCTCGTGTCTTGCTATCTCAGCTCCGGCAAGCCTACCCGAGCAACTTATCTTTACTCCCTTTGCCCCACGCAACATGGTACGGGAAATTGATTGTTTCATGGCTCTTCTATAAGAAACACGTCTTCTGAGCTGTTCGGCAATGTTCTCAGCTACAAGCTGTGCATCAAGTTCAGGTTCTCTTATCTCGTGAATATTAAGGCGAACTTTCTTACCCGTCTTCTTCTCCAGAAGCGCCCTCAGCTCATCCACCCTTTGACCGCCACGACCTATGACAATGCCCGGCCTGGATGTATGTACAGTAACCGTAACCTCATTTGCCTTGCGCTCGATCTCAACTAAAGAAATACCGGCTTCCGCATAAGTTGAGCGAATAAGGCGTCGGATCTCTATATCCTCATGCACCAAGTCGGTATAGTGCTTCTCGTCGTACCAGCGAGAACGCCAGTCCTTTATTATTCCGAGCCTAAACCCAAAAGGATGTACCTTCTGTCCCAATCATTCCTCCTCGACAATTATGATAATGTGGCTGTAGCGATGTATGTATGGGCTCGCCCTGCCCCGTGCACTGGCACGGAATCTTCTCAAACTCTGCCCCTTCTCTGCAAAAGCCTTGACTATTTTAAGCTGTGCTGGCACCATCTGATAGTTGTTCTCCGCATTGGCCGCAGCAGATTTTACCACCTTGGCGACAGTTCGTGCTGTTGGCGTACGCAAGAAGTTGAGTATGACCAGTGCTTCACTCACTTTCTTGCCACGCACTACGTCCAACACAAGCCCCACCTTTCTCGGTGACACTCGTATTTGTCTCGCGCTTGCTTTTACTTCCACTTGAAATTACTCCGCTTATTTCGGGGCGGCGGCCGGAGCAGCAGCCTTCGTCACCCCAGTTACCTTCGCCGCTCTGCCAGTGTGCCCTCTGAATGTCCTGGTGGGAGCAAATTCGCCTAACTTATGCCCCACCATATTCTCAGTTATAAATATAGGTACATGTCGCCTGCCATCGTGTACCCCGATAGTGAGGCCGACCATTTGCGGTACTACAGTCGACGACCGCGACCATGTTTTGATTACTGCCTTTTGTTCGCTTCTAGCTAGCGCCTCTACTCTTCTGAGCAACTTGGGGTCAATAAACGGCCCCTTTTTAGTCGACCTCGACATTAAGTTCTATCCCTCCTGAAATTCTACTTCCTCCGCTTGATGATCAGCCTGTTGCTCCGCTTATTGCGACGCGTTTTGTAGCCCAACGCAGGTTTGCCCCAGGGAGTCTTCGGTCCGGGCAATCCAATAGGGCTCCGGCCCTCTCCACCACCATGTGGATGGTCTCGCGGAGTCATCGCAGAGCCACGCACCTCGGGGCGCCAGCCCCTATGCCTCCTTGCACCTGCCTTGCCCAGACTGATGTTGCTATGGTCAATGTTGCCCACCTGCCCTACTGTCGCCAGGCATCTCTCATTGATGCGTCTGAGTTCACCTGAAGGCAATCTTACCAGAGTATAGCCAGACTCCCTGGCCATGATCTGGGCAGCGGCTCCTGCGCTGCGCACTATCTGACCGCCCTTGCCTATATGAATCTCGATATTATGTACTGCAGTGCCTAGAGGTATTACCTTCAACGGCAGTGCATTGCCTGGCTTTATCTCTGCATTCTCTCCCGCAGATATAACATCGCCTACCTTGAGGCCAACCGGCGCCAGGATATAGCGCTTCTCACCATCCGCATAATAGATTAATGCGATATTTGCCGAACGATTAGGGTCGTACTCTATGGAAGCTACCTTACCCGGAATTCCCAGTTTGTTTCGTTTGAAGTCGATAATCCTTAACCTACGTTTAGCACCACCGCCGCGATGGCGCACCGTTACCTTGCCCTGGTTACTCCTGCCTGATTTTTTCTTAAGAGGCAGGAGCAACGATTTCTCCGGCTCCTTCTTGGTTATCTCGGAGAAATCAGTCCCTACCTTACCTCTCATCCCCGGTGAAGTGGGGCGATATAGCTTGAGTCCCAAAATGCTCTCCTTATTACCTGGAACCCGCCAGGTTTAGACTAAACTCCCTCAAAAAGCTCGATTTTCTGTCCGGGTTGCAGAGTAACCACGGCCTTTTTCCATGCCGGGGTCATCCCGCGCCTTTTTCCAGCACGCCGCATCTTGCCCGGCACCCGAATTACATTAACCGAGGTCACATTGACCTTGAACACTTTCTCCACCGCTTCCTTTATCTGTCGCTTGTTGGCGTCCTTATAGACCTCAAATGTGTACTTGCTCTGAGCCAGAAGCAATGTATTCTTCTCAGTTACAACGGGCCTTCTTAATACCTCGTAAACGTGCATTCTTTCCCCCTACGAGCTCTCGGCCCCAGCAACAACTTCCTTCTTGCCCCATAGTGATTCCACCCGACGCACCGCGTCAACTGTCATGAGTAACATATTGTGGGACAAAAGGTCTGCGACATTCAGCGTATCGGCAGTCGTTGTCTTTACCTTGGTTATATTGCAGGATGATTTAATCACATTTTTATTCACTTCAGCCGTAACTAATAAGGCAGAAGAAGTCACACCCAGTGCTTTCAGAGCCTGTTTCATCTGACTGGTCTTGGGCTCCTCCAAACCGAAAGAATCGACCACCTTAAGTTCCCCTTCCGAAACTTTGTTGGAGAGGATGCTTCTCAAAGCAAGGCGCCTCATTTTCTTGGGCATCGCTTGCCTGTAGCTCCTGGCATGAGGCCCAAAAATTATGCCACCTCCACGACGCAGTGGCGACCTCCTGCTGCCCGCCCTAGCCATTCCTGTGTGTTTCTGGCGATACATCTTACGGCTGCTTCCCGTGACCTCGCTACGTGTTTTCGTATCAGCAGTGCCTTGCCTTGCGTTTGCTAACTGCCTCAACAGCGCCTGATGAACTACCGTCTCATTCGGCTGGATACCAAATACAGCGTCATTGACTTCTATCTTATCTATTTCCTTGCCTGTGCTATTGTATACCGTAAGCTCCACAGTTTTCCCCGCTTACTTTTTCTTTCCTTTGGATTTTCTTATCTCAAGCAGCCCATTTCTGGCACCAGGTACTGCTCCACTTACCAGAAGCAAGTTCCTGTCAGGGTCAGCCTTGACAACCCTGATATGCCTCACAGTGACCCTCTCATTACCCATGTGCCCGGCCATCCTCAAGCCCTTGAACACATGACCCGGAGTAGTGCCAGCGCCCACAGCACCAGGAGCGCGATGGCGGTCGGACTGTCCATGCGTTTTAGGGCCACCACTAAAATGATGGCGTTTAACCACACCTGCAAAGCCTCTCCCTTTGGACAGTCCAATTATGTCAACCAACTCCCCTGGCTGAAAGAGCGAAACATCAAGCTTATGTCCTAAATCTACATTGGGTTTATCCTCAATCCTGAACTCTCTCAAGTGCTTGAACAATCCCAGCTTACCCAGATGTCCTTTTTCGGGTGCATTAAGTTTTTTAGCTTGTCCAAAGCCAAGCTGGACAGCATTATAGCCGTCCTTATCAACAGTCTTAACCTGGGTCACAACGCATGGTCCCACTTCTATGGCAGTCACTGCTTCTACAATGCCTCCCTGGGTAAAGACCTGGGTCATACCTATTTTTCGACCGATAAGTCCGTTAATCATAAGTGCAACCTAAACTTAAAGCTTTATCTCAATATCAACGCCTGCAGGCAGATTCAAAGTTGTCAGAGCATCAATGGTCTTCGAGGTAGGATCAACAATATCAATCAATCTTTTGTGAGTCCTTATCTCGAACTGCTCCCGTGAATCCTTGTCTACATGTGGGGAGCGAATGACGCAGAACTTCTGTATGTGGGTTGGGAGAGGCACCGGACCGATTACAGCCGCTCCGGTGCGTTCTGCAGCCTCCACAATTTGCACCGCAGACTGGTCCAGAATCCTGTGGTCAAAAGCTTTTAGCTTGATGCGTATCTTCTGTTTCGGCATCTAGCTCCTTATCCTGGTAACAATATCTTTTGCCGTTTCCTTAGGCACTTCCTGATAGCAATAGAACTCCATCGAATATGTCGCCCTGCCCTGACTTATCGACCTCAGGTCTGTAGCATAATTAAAAGTCTCCGCAATGGGTACATAGCAACGAATTATATGTGTCCACGCGCGCAATTCAATCGCTTCAACCCTTGCCCTTCTGGAGTTGAGGTCGCTCATTATATCGCCAAGGAACTCCTTGGGCGTGGCAACCTCGAGCTTCATTATCGGCTCGAGGAGGATGGGCTTTGCTTCCTTCAATCCTTCCCTGACAGCCATGGCGCCAGCCATCTTGAAGGCTATGTCGGAAGAGTCTACATCGTGGTAGCTCCCGTCTACCAGGGTCACCCGTACATCGATTACCTGATAGCCTGCCAGAACACCACTTTCCAGAGCTTCCCTAACACCCTGTTGCACAGGAGATACGAATTGCCTCGGTATAACACCGCCATGTATCTTACTCACAAACTCAAAACCCTTGCCGCGTTCCACAGGCTCAATCACCAGCCAGACGTGTCCATATTGCCCATGCCCTCCGGTCTGCTTTATGAACCTGCCCTCGGTACGCACTGGTTCTGTAATCGTCTCTTTATAGGCAACTTGCGGTCTCCCCACCTTGGCATCTACGCCATACTCACGCATCATCCTGTCTACAATAATATCAAGGTGAAGCTCGCCCATTCCGGAGATTATTGTCTGGCCAGTATCGTCATCGTAGTGGGTCTTGAAAGTGGGGTCTTCGTCCGCAAGCTTAGCTAGTGATTCGCCAAGCTTGTCCTGGTCTGCCTTCGTCTTGGGTTCTATGGCAATAGATATCACGGGTTCAGGGAATTTTATTGCTTCGAGAATAATAGGCCTGGTTGGGTCAGAGAGCGTATCGCCGGTAAATGTATTCTTCAGTCCCACAGCAGCGACAATCCCCCCCGTCCCTATATCGCCTATCTCTTCGCGTCTATTGGCATGCATCTGGACTAAACGGCCCAGCCGCTCCTTATGCTCCCTTGTGGAGTTATAAATCTGAGCGCCTGACCGAACTCTCCCTGAATATACGCGAATATACACCAGACGGCCTATGAAGGGGTCAGAAACCACTTTAAATGCAAGAGCCGAGAAAGGCGCCTTATCGCTGGCCTCGCGTGATGCTTCCTTATCCGTTTTGGGGTCAATTCCTTTTAAAGGAGGCACGTCCAGAGGTGATGGAAGATAATCTATAATTGCATCTAATACAAACTGAACACCTTTATCCTTCAGGGCGCTGCCGCAGAGTACCGGGACAAGTCTGGTGGAGAGTGTTGCTCTTCTCAGAGCTGCTTTGAGCTCCGGCACCATAATCTCTCTACCCTCTACATAGGTAGACATAAGAGACTCATCGCTATCCGCTATCTTCTCAACCAGTTGCTCTCTGAGACGGGCTGTCAACTCTTTATATTTTTCGGGAACGGGCTTCTCGACAGATTCTTGCTCCTTTTCGTCAGCAAAAAACCACGCTTTGTTTTCAATAATGTCGATAACACCCTCAAATGCGGCCTCGGCTCCCATAGGTAGCTGTATCGCCACCGGGTTCGCAGCGAGGCGGTCTACGATAGACTTAACAGTCCCCAGGAAGTCGGCACCGACACGGTCCATCTTGTTGACAAAGCATATCCTGGGCACACGGTATTTATCAGCCTGACGCCAGACTGTCTCCGACTGAGGCTCAACCCCGCACAGAGCATCGAACAC
>DATKWL010000078.1:0-2829 GCA_035529555.1 Dehalococcoidia bacterium
ACGAATACCGTCGCTTATTGCCGAGAGAAGAAAATGTGAGCAGTGCGGGAAGCCGCGCACACCCAGGTCCAAAAAGTTCTGTGTAAAGTGTAGGCAGGATAGGAAAAAAACCTGGTATATGCGTTTAAGCCCGGAAAGGAAGGCAGCGCATACGAAGAAGTGTATGACATTGGAAAAAGCGCGGAAAGAACTGAGGAGAAAGAAAATTGGGTAATACCGGAGGTGGAACAGCCGCACAGCAGATACTTGAGTTGGTTGAGCATGAACCTGGAAAATACAAGCAAGCTCAACTTGCCAGGATGGTTGGGGTATCCAGACAGTGGGTTTCAAAAACTGTAGCTGAGCTTGGATTGAAGGACAAACTGAAGCAGCCAGAACCTGTGCCCAGTGTGGCTAAACCGGAGGCTATGAAACTGAAAACAAGGGCTTTTACCTTATGCAATAGCAAGTACACTAACTTAACCGGGTTAGCCCAAGCTATGGGATTATCGGTAAGTGAAATTTACCGGGTGAGACAGGGCAGGCGCCCCATTAGCGTAATATTTATCATGGGTGCACTGAAGGCCTTCCCCGGATATAAGTTCGATGACCTTTTTTATGTTGACTTTGGAGGGAACAAAAATGACTGAAGATAAAAGCAAGGACTTAGGCAAAATGCTCAAGCAGCGAAGGCTCATGATACCACTGACACTACAGAAGATGGCCAGTGCTGCCGGGGTATCCCCATCGCACCTGGGTCGTATAGAGAGGGGGGAGCGTTTCCCCTCAGCCTGGATTTTGCGTAAAATCGCCAAGCCTCTAGGCCTTGGTGAGGATGAGCTATTTGCTTCGGCTGGCTTCCTGTCTCCAAAGACTTCCGAGGGGGTTGAGAAGACCGGTTGGGGGCGGTTGGACCCCCTTGTGGAGGCCGTGCTATCACAGGAGCCGGTGGAGGTACAGCGTGCTGTCATGGGCATCCTCGCTATCCTGAAGAGTCTTGCCAAGGAGAGCGGCGGTAATATCGGCTTTGCTGAATACGTCCGCAGGAACTATCCTCAAGTTGATGAGGATATTATAACCATGGTTCAGGATATACTGGAGCATCCGCAAGGGCAAAGTTAGCACCTGGACAACGACACCTGCAGAGGAGGCGAAATGAAGGGTTTGACCTTGATTGAGATTTTGATTATAGTTGGCATTCTCGGCGTGCTGGCAGCCATAGTTGTTCCCGAATTGGCCAGATGGCTAGGATGGTGATGAGAAGGAAGAAAGGAGGTATATCATGAAGTGCTGGGGCAAGATTAAGTCATTCTTTAAACGACCGAAGGCAAAAGCTAAAGCTGCTGAGAAAGAGGCGGCCGAGGTTTCTGAGGAAAAGGCAGACAAAGCTTCTGAAAAGAAGGCTTAGCCATGGGCGGGCTCTGCCAGGGGAAACTGGAGTAGAGCTTTTCACTCTGATAACCTCCCCCTCCCGTGTGGGACCTCAGCCGTAATCGGGCAAGTGGCATCCCGCCTGACAAATCAGCAATAGAGGACAACCAATGCAAATTAGAGATAGCAGCGGGCGCTTTGCCGAGGGCAATGTGCCGTGGAATAAAAGAGTAAAGTGTCCACCTCACTACTGGGTTATAGACTCACAAAATGTGGGGCACTGTAAATACTGCCACGCCGTTAAAGACTTCGGCGAGTTGCAGAAGAAACATCGGAAAAACAACAAGTCCATTGCTCTTGGGGAAAATAAACAAGCAGGTAGCTTAAGAGCGGTTTGAATAATGGAGTGCATATGACCAAAGGCACTATCACACGTCTAATTGCAGGCCGAGAATCTGGCTTCATCCAGACAGAGAAGAATGAGGCTGTCTTCTTCCACCGTAATGAACTCGTAGGAATAACTTATAGGTCGCTCAGAGAAGGCCAACAAGTCGAGTTTGACGTTATACACACGCTCAAAGGACTAAAGGCGGTCAATGTGAGGCCGGCTAAACAGAGCAGGTAGAATCTTTTATCCTGTGTTGGAGGCTACGTAAATGACTACCCTGGTCTTTCGCAAGGTGATTAACGGAGAAAGGATAAAGCGAAAGCTGGTCCCGGTCGGCCCCAAGAAGCTGATTGGCGGGGGGCTACTGAAGCTGGAGCGGGTCAAGGTCATTTGCCCTGCTTGTGGACAGCGAGTTGAAGCGGTAGCCGTAGACGGTCGGGTTAAAGGATACTGCGCAGTTGCCAAGCAGTTCGTGGACTTTCCAATTAAAACTCAGCGTCAAGCCAGACATTTCTCAGATGAGTATAGGGCAAACCTGTCGGCTGCTTCAAAGAGGGTTTGGCAAGACCCTGAGTATCGGGCCAAGCAGATTGCCACTCATACCGGCAAGCATCCCACAGCTAAGCATAGAGCTAAAATATCAGCAGCGCTTAAAAGGCGGCACAATGCGGAAAGAGGAGCTAATGAGGATAAGTAAATAAGGGGGTGAATTCAGTGGCAGCCAAGGCTTTTGTTCTAATTGAGACGGCCGTTGGTGTAACTAAGGAGGTCGTTGATGCCCTGCGTAAGCTGGAAGGGGTGGATTCAGTTGATTCCGTGACCGGTTCATATGATATTATCGCTGTCATACACAGGAAAACCATGAGTGATATCGGAGACTTGGTTACCAATAAAATCCATCCTATCGCCGGCATTTCCAGGGTGGTGACCTGCCTGGCAATCTAGTTAACGGAGGTTTAGGCTTATGGCAACTGTTTATGAGCGTCTGAAGAAGATAATTGTCAAACTCCTCGGAGTCGAGGAAGAGGAGATAACACCCTCGTCTAGCTTTGTCGATGACCTGGGTGCCGATTCCCTGGATTTGGTAGAGC
>DATKWL010000079.1:0-4740 GCA_035529555.1 Dehalococcoidia bacterium
TGCTCACTTCAAGATGATCAAGTTCTTTCTTAATCAGCCAAAGGTCAACGAAATTGAAATTGAAGAAATAAGTAAACAGATACGAGAGGTGATAGGAACACCACAGAAGCTTTATATAAAGTATATTCGCAGTGTATTGCGTAGCGGTGAAATTTCATCACCTTATCCTTTTGAAGGAAACGGTGGGAAAGACAACGTTTTTGTCTTGGCAGCTGAGCGCATGCATGAATTACTTGCGAGACCTGTCGAGCATATAGATGCCGCCACTACAGCGAAGATATTCCAGGAGGTCCCAGGCCTGTTACCGAGACTAAACGTATATGAAACCAGGGGGTAAATATGACTGACGACATTATTGCCAAAATCAAAGAAAACGTTATACAGGGTAGAAAGACCAAAGGTGATGAGGGAGTAGACCAGGATATGACGGGAGAGCCCGGAGTACTTGAACTAACCCAAGAAGCTCTGGGTAAAAATATATCTGCTGTAACAATAATCAAACAAGGCTTGACAGCAGGTATGAACATTGTAGGAAAGAAGTTTGCTGCCAAAGAATATTTCATACCCGATATGCTGGCTTCCGCCGAAGCAGTAGGCGCAGCTATGGATGTTCTAAAGCCGCATCTCGAGGCAACGAATGTAAAAACAAAAGGAAAGTTCGCCATAGCTACCGTTAAAGGAGACATACACGACATCGGTAAGAATATCGTCGCAATTCTACTCAAAGGCTCAGGATACACAGTACATGACCTGGGCATAGATATACCCACAGAGAAAATCGTTGAGTTTGTCAGGCAAGAGAAGCCTGACTACCTCGGTTTATCTGCATTACTGACCACAACGATGGTTGTGATGGGAGAAGTTATCAGAGCACTAGAAGAAAATCAACTCAGAGACAAAGTAAAGATATTAATAGGAGGAGCGGCGGTTTCCGAGGATTATGCAAAAGAGATAGGGGCAGATGCGTATTGTGCAGATGGGTTCGAAGCCGTTCGAGTGCTGGACGCCTTTCAGAAAGCAGGGGCATAGCTCGAATTTATAGACTTTGTTGAGAAAGGAAAATAGCTGTGGCAGGAATTACAGGAGTCCAAGGCACGGATAACGGTGAGCTGGAACGCATGCTTGAGAAGACGAAGTATCGCGGCCCCGATGAGACATGGGTCGATCGGAGGCAAGGGGTAAACCTGGGATGTAATGAGTTGAATGTTGGGGCAGACTGCAAAGAAGGCTCACATCATGCATCTGACAGCAAGAGAGCGGTTGCCCTCGATGGGCGTATATATAATGCGGAAAAACAGAATATGACTGATGCGGAGGCAGTGCTGCATTTCTACGATAAGTTTGGTACCCGATTTGCCAGGAGGCTGGACGGTGATTTCGCCTGCGCTATATCTGATGGAGGCAAAATGATACTGGCCCGCGACTGGGCAGGTATAAAACCGCTCTACTACGGACATAGCGATGGAAATCTGTACTTTGCATCTGAGGCCAAGGCCCTGGTAGGCATAGCTGACGATGTTAAAGAGTTTCCTCCCGGTTATGTTTACTCCCGCGAACTGGGGTTACAGAGATTTGGCTCCGAGGCTGTCGAGACCCCGGAGTTTGAGAGCTATGAACAGGCCAAGAAGGTTGTGCGGCAGTTGCTGGTGGAGGCGACTGAGAAACGTATGAAGGACAATGCTGTCGGAGGCATCCTTCTCAGCGGAGGCCTGGACAGCAGCCTGATAACATACATGGCCTATCAGATAAACCCTAAAATCGAGTGTTTCACCGTGAGCATGGAGGAGGGACAAGATCTTCCACTGGCCAAAGACGTGACTGCATACCTCGGCGTCAAACATAATATTCTGATGTTCGGCGAGAAGGAGATAAACGAGATATTGCCGCTGGCAATTCATCACCAGGAGATGTATGAGGAAAGCTGTGTGCATGGGGCGATCGCAAACTTTCTCGCCGGTCGTTTTGTCAGACCGCATACAATATGTGTGCTCACTGGAGAAGGGGCGGACGAGTTCCTTGGCGGGTACGATGGTCAGTTCAGGCAGGGGAGGAACCCCGAGGAGGTAGCTAGCATAGTCGATAATCTAATCAATGTTGCGCACAATACGGCATTGCAGAGGCTTGACAGACTGAATGCCGCAAATTCCTACGAAAGCCGTACCCCGTTTCTCGATGCCAAAGTGATGGATTTCAGCTTGAAGATTCCACTGCAGTACAAAATCCATGGAGAGGAGAGGGTCGGCAAGTGGGTCTTGCGTCAAGCCTTCGAGGGCTGTCTGCCCGAGCACATCATCTATCAGACTAAGAGATTCTTCGCTCAAGGTTCAGGGGTAGCGTATATCATGCGTGCCCAGGCGGAGAAGCACATATCTGAAAAGGAACTTGCGGAATTCAACAGAGTGGAAGGCAATCCCTACATGTCTTCCGTGGAGGAGCTGTATTACTACCGTATATTCAAGAAGACGTTGCCGGGCCCAGCCTTCGATAGGCTAGTCGGCAGGTGGGACCCTATGAGGCCGGATTTCTTTCCTAGGATTGCTGGTTCCTGATGCGAATTCGATGCAATAAGGAGAGTTTTCCGCCTTTCTACGTGCCTTTGGACTTCAATAGCTTGCCAGCGGTAATCTAAATGCCCCTGGTTTACTTGTCCTTTTCGCTTTTCTTACGCGAATGGTTCATATCATGAGTTGGCAAGCCTCCTGCCAGAGAAGTTTTGACCTGTTCCACAGCTCGGGGACCGAGAGCATTTGCCGCATCCATAGCGCCTTCGATAGCCTGAGCGACCGCAGCCTCCTCTGAGAGCCCTGTTTTCGAAGCTACTTCCTTGGCTGCTTGCACTGCATTCAAGGCAACTGTCCCTAAGTCAGCTTTTACTTCATCGGCTCCTCGCATAACTCCATAACTGGCTCCCCACAGCGCATCCAGTGTGTCCACCTGTGAGCGACGCAAAGCCTGCACTACACCCAGCACTGCCTGATGGGCAAACCATCCTATGTCTTTGTGAGATTCTTTATCGACAGCGTGAATTGCCCCCCTTGCTGCTTGTTTGGCCACCTCACGCCCGTGTATTTGTGTATCTGCGTCCGGTGAAATCCATAATCTCGACAAACCTTCTTCCAGTGCTTTAGCCAGTTTTTGTGTGCTACTTCTTCCCAGATGGGCTGCCGTCATTGCAGCTTTAGCTATCTCTGCTATCTGGTAGATTGTTACACCTAAGGCAACATCCAATCCAGGAATAGAAACACGCCTCAGGTAGCTGTATGGGAATTGACTCAGAAAACTCAGCCCGGCCACTGTACTCAAGGGACGCGATAAATCGCGCAGAGGCGCCTGCAACGCATCTAAAACGACTTCACGGCTTACTTCTCCCTCCTCCCGAACACCAGCCAGGAAAGCGATAGTGATAAGTCCAAGTATAAAAGCTATACCAAATAAGAAATCAAACCCTGTCATGCTGAGCGCACCTAACTCAAAATAATGATTCGGGTCAACCCATTCAAAAGTCAGATTCAGATGACGTACACTGAAGAAATCAGCAAAGTAACCACCCAATAGCGGACCGACACCGGCCCCTAAGTTTATGGCAAGACCTGCTCCTGCCAGATATGACGTGGCCTGTCCCTGTGGGGCTAACTTGAGTCCGATGTTTCCTGTGGCCAAGGTGACGCCCGCGGTTGCTATTCCAGCCAGGATATGGAGTATTACGAGTAGAGGAATGGTCAGGAAATATCGCTCCGGCATGGTAGTAAAGATCCAGCCCAGGATTACTACCAGATAGAGGGAGACACACAGAGACAAGACCGCCTTAATCCCGAATTGATCCATGAGCCTGCCCCACACTCGCAGGAACATAATGTTGAAAGCCTGGCTCAGAATACTAAAGCCGATGACCATGGAAAGAGGCAGCCCGAGACGCTGCAGCATATATACAGCGAAGAAAGGCGTGGCCAGATTTATGGCTAGTCCCCAAAGGAACAGGAAGCGCAGTAGCTTCTTATAGTTCTGGTCACGAAATGGAGCAGCTATAGTGTTAGTCAGCGAGGGTTGCGGTTTAAGGGAAGGCTGCATTAATGGCTCGGGCATAAATGACATGAATAGAGGACTTGCTAGTGCCAGCGTGAAAAAGCCAAAAAGTAATGGCAATGTATAACCCAGCGCCTGCGAGTCCACGGCATGGGAACCCTTCCAGTAATCAGCGAAAAAGGCTGCCCCTAACCCGAAAATAGTCCCTGCAACTGCGGCTAATGCCAGCCGCCGTCCCATTACACTTCCAAGAATATTTTGCGGAATCAGGTCTCTTATCCAGCCGTTCCAGGCACAATTACATATAGCAACAAGAACACCGCGTAGCGCGAGCAATCCCAATAACAGCGAAATAGCGCCGGCACTGGGAATGTCCATGAAGAAAGGAATTAGTGCTATAGGTACCCATAAAATTTGCGCAGGAAGAAACGTAGCTACGGCGATAGCCTTTCTCCATCTCAATCGCTCTACAAGCAGAATAGCTGGAATCTGCAATGGTTGAGTGAGGAACGGTACCGCAGCCAGGATGCCTATTTGCAGGTTATTAGCTCCCAATGCAAGTGCGAAAGCTGCGAGAAAGCCACTCGTAGTGATGCTCAGAAAACCCTGAGAGGCCATTCCCTCGAAGACTAGCCAGCGAAGACCTCTGGCTATCTCTTGGTCAGAAATCGTAGGTTTAGGTTTGAAAAACTGAATAAGCTTCACAAAAATGCCTTA
>DATKWL010000080.1:0-6687 GCA_035529555.1 Dehalococcoidia bacterium
CAGACTCGCCATTCCGTGAAATGAACCAACGAGGCTGATTGAAAGTCAGATGGGCTCATGCTACCCTCTGGGTAGACCCAAAGTCCTGGTAGCGATAATCTGCCTCTGGATCTCCGATGTGCCACCGGCGATCTTGTAATGCGGCGATTCTTGGTACATGTGCGCAAACCAGCCGTAAAGCTCTGCCCATTTTGAGTCTGAGTTCAGCTCACCGTAGTGTCCCAGTATCTGCATACCGGTTTGGGCCAAATCGTACACCGTCTCGGTGCTAAGCAACTTGGTTATCGCTACCTCGGTCAGGGTGAACATCTTGTGCACCTGCATCCAGGAGAGGCGATAGGAAAGAACTTTGGTGACAGCGAACTTCATCTCCATCTCAGCCAGCTTGTGTCTGATTAGGCGGTCAGTTGCTAGTGGTTTGCCATCGCGTTTGGTCGTCTTACAGTATTCAATCAGAAGCTCTAGCGGGCGATGGAATCCGCTGATGGTGACCGCCCTCTCAAAGAGTAGCGCGGCTCCTATGATGTAGAATCCCTGGTTCAGGTCACCGACCAGGTTTTCTTTAGGGACACGGACATCGTCGTAGAAAACCTCGTTTGAATGATAGCCGGCCATGTCGCGGATGGGTCGTATGGTGACTCCCAGAGTGTTCTTGAAGTCCACTATGAGCAGTGAGATACCCTTATGCTTCTTGGGGTTCTCTAAGTCGGTTCTGACCGCAATCCAGCCGTAGTCGGCGAAGTCAGCCTTGGTGCTAAACATCTTCTGGCCGTTGAGCAGGTAGTAATCGCCTTTATCCTCTGCCTTGAGGGCGAGTGAAGCAAGGTCTGACCCTGACCCCGGCTCGGTGTAACCCATGGAGAACTCGACCTCGCCGTGTGCTATCTTTGGCAGGTATTTCTTCTTCTGCTCCTCGTTGCCGTATATCAGAAGTGTAGGCCCTACTACCATCGCACCGATGACGGCGAACGGCGCAGGGGCGAAGGCATAGGCCAACTCATCCTGGATGACGTAGTTGTCCAGTGGAGAGGCAGCCATGCCGCCCCACTCTTTGGGATACAGGGGGCAGAGCCAGCCTCTTTCTCCCAGCCCGTGTAGCAGTTTCCAGGTGTCGGGGCTGTATGGGCGGTCGAACTTGAAGTCGGTTTTGCTTTCCTCTGTGACCTCCTTTTGTAGGAACTTTCGCACCCCCAGGCGCAGGCGCTCTTGCTCTGGCGTAAAACTGAAATCCATTGAACAGTTCCTTTCTCAAGGGATTTCCTTTTATGTAACCGGACCCGTCCTGACTGCTCGATTTGTCCGTTGGCGGGCTTGCCCCATCAATTTCTGAGATTGCTATTCCAGAACACCTTCTTGGGCTAGTGCCGCCATTCTGTCCCGGGATAGACCGAGCAGTTCACCGAAGACGTAATCATTGTCCTGGCCAATCCTCGGCATGGCGTGGAACCGGATCGGAGTCTCAGAAAAATGGATGGGCTCAGAAATGCACATTATTGGCCCGGATTCAGCCCACTCTGACCCGGGCTTTCCAAATTCGGGAACTATGTATTTGGTATCCTTGTAGTATCCGCGGCTTCTCAAATGTTCGCTCTGTGCCAGATCTTGCCCTTGGGCGACAATGCCTGCAGGTACTCCTGCTGCCTGCATCATCACCATTACTTCAGTAGCATCACGATTGATCGTCCACTCCGCCACCAAACGATCCAGCTCGTCAACATTTCTCAACCTGTCAGTGAGGGTTGCGAATTCGAGACGCTTTGTCCAGGGTGGATTGCCGATAACGCTGCAAAACATCAGCCACTCAGTGTCGGAACTGACGGCGATCAGGCACCATCTATCATAGCCGAGGCAGGGATAGGCGCCGTGCGGAGCAGCGTAAGGGTCTCTGTTTTCCATACGGACCGGCAACACACCATTAGCCTGGTAATTCAGGATGGCGGGTCCTGCGGTTACAACGCCGGTGTCGTTTAAGGCGCATTCTATAACGGTTCCTTTACCCGTCCTCCTGCGTCTGTCAAGCGCACTTACCACGGCCAGTGCTCCAAACATTGCAGTATGAAGATCGGAGTACGGAGGATCTGTAGAAGCAGGCATATCAGGAGTCCCACTCATCTGGGCCACCCCCGAACTGTATTGGGTAAGCATGCCGTAGGCCCTGTAAGCGCTGTAAGGGCCCGTCGCACCAAAAGCGTTCTGCCACAGAATAATAAGGTCCTTTTTCATTTTTCTGAGGCTTGGGAAGTCCAGACCCCAGCTCTTGAGTGTTTCAATACCGAGATTGGTCATGAAGATATCGCTTATACATATGAGTTCCTTCAAGATTTTATGTGCCCCGGGCTTACGAACATTCAAGCTTGCACTCTTCTTCGTTACCAGCCTATTTCGTATGATGAGGCCTGATCCCCACGGGGGTGGCAACCACGATTCGTCTATCGCGGTATTGCTCTGAATTACAATGACTTCGGCTCCCATCGAAGCCAATACACGCGCGGTGGTAGGGACAGCTGCATAGAGCGCCAGCTCAACTACCCTTAAACCGTCGAAAATCCCTCTCGTTACCGGTGTTTTCTCCATTTAGATCTTACCCTGTCTTAAATAACGCCTGCGGTGCGTAGCACTTCCAGATCATTGTCATTGTAGCCTAGCTCACCACTATAGACTCTCTTGTTGTCCTCACCAAGCAGTGGCGCCGCCTTCCGCGGCGGCGGCATATCGTCACAGTAGATACCTTCTCTGGGATATTTCATGGCACCGACTACGGGATGGTCCAGTTCCACCCAGAAGTCTCGTGCCGCCAGTTGTGGATCGACAAGCAAGTCGGCAACGCTGTTTACCGGGAGAACTGCAATCCCTCGTTTCTGCCCCTCGTGGAATAGTTCCTGTGCGGTGAACCTTCCTGTAAAATCCAGTAATAGCGCTTCCAACAAATCTCTATACTCATAGCGAGCCAGAACACCACCCTTATACTTATCTTCCAGGAGTTCCTCATTGCCCGTTACTTCGACCATCCATTGGGCCAGTGCGTCCCACTCCTTGGCACGTACAACATATATTCCGATCCAACCATCCTTACAAGAATAAAGACCTCCCGGGAAGTTGTACTTGCTTGTGGGGCCCTGTCTGATGATATTTTCCTTGAGCAGATGCCAGCCAGCCTCCTGGGTATTCTCACTACAGTAAACGTTCAAAGTTTCCTGCATCGAAATGTCTATATATTGTCCCCTCCCTGAGATAGCGTCACGGTAATAGAGAGCCGCTACAATCGCCACGGCTGCATACTGAGATGGGGCAAAGTGTGATTGTTCGTCACCGAATCTGACGGGTAGGCCGTACGGGTCGCCCGTGACTTGCATGAAGCCGCTCATGCCCATAGCTATCAGGTCTGACGACTTGTAGTTTCTGAGTGGACCTGTCTGGCCGAAAGGGGTTATTGAAGTCATTACAAGTTTGGGATTGAGTTCTCGCAACACTGAGTAGTCAAGCCCGATACTGGAAAGGTATCCGACAGGGAAGCTCTCCAGCAAAACGTCTGCCTTCTCTGCAAGCCTCTTAAAAATGGCACGACCATCTGAATGCTCAAGATTCAGCGTTACAGAGCCTTTACTCGTGTTGTAGTAGAGGAAGTATAAGCTTTTCTCGGGATGGATCTCATTATTGTAGAATGGCCCTCGAGACCTCATCCTGTCGCCGCATGGCGGTTCAACCTTAATTACATCGGCTCCGAGGTCGCCAAGTAGTTTGCCGCAGTAAACAGCCTTCTCATCTGCAAGATCCAAAATCCGATATGAAGGTAAAAATCCCAGCCTCTCCTCTTTCTTCTTTGGCACTCCGTTATTGCTCCCGTTCAACTAATATGGGCAAACTAAGGGGACTCGAATTTCGTGCGCTCCAGACTAACTTAACCTGAGCAGAGTATATAGTGCAATCGCCCATACCCTAGGCTAGGTTAGTCTCTGCTTTGTCCTGGTGATAATCTGCTCCTGAACCTCGTCGTTCATATCCACAAAGTAGGCACTGAAACCAGCAACCCTGACTATAAGGTCTTGGTGGTTCTCTGGACGCACCTGAGCATCTCGCAGAATTTTATCGTCGATAATATTGAACTGGATGTGGTGAATACCAAGGTCAACAAAGGTCCTCAGGTAAGCAACGAACTTGGACCTATTGTCTCCCTCAAGGAATTCGGGCATGACTCTCTGATTGAACAGGTGATTGAATGTTACCATCGGGTCTATCTTGGCGACAGATTTGAGCACAGCGGTCGGTCCTTTCTTATCGGTGCCGATCTCTGGAGAGACAGTACCATCATTGAACAGGCCTCGGTCCTGCCTTCCGTCCGGCGTTGCCCCGGTAAGCCCAGCGAAGTGGAAATAGCTGGCACCTCCGCTTCCATCGCAGGTAACCCTGTGGCCGTATATGGTTTTAAAACTCTGCATCGTCTGGCAAGTCCTGATGTGAACATCCCTGGCGAAAAGGTCAACGTAATCTTCATCATTACCGAATTTGGGGGCATTGAGGAACATACGGCGCAACTCCTCATGGCCTTCCCAGTTGTCTCTTAGAGCCTGCAGAAGCTGTGCCATGGTGACCTTCTTTTCCTCAAAGATCAATTTTTTCATCGCCACAAGGGCATTGACCACTGTGGTCTGCCCGACGGGCTGTATATTTGTCTTGTGCCAGTAATGAAGCTCTCTGACATCCATAGCATTCTCTATGCAACCGTCTAGCAGAGCGGAGTTGAAAGGCTGGGGCAGCCACTGCTCTTCAATAGCATCAGTTATGTTGCTGAAAATCACTATCTTCTCGGTGAAGAATCTCACCTGGTCAAGATACGCATTGATCATATCATCGATAGAAGTAAAGGTAAGTGGATCAGGGGTGGGCGCCCCCATCTGCTTACCGTCGAAGAACTTGTGGTCTTTCCCCGCATATAGAGCATACTCCAGGCACTTGGGGAGCATAAACCCTGGACCAGCAATAGCACGGTGCCCCATAGGCTTGCCAACCACAGCGTGTCTCATACAATCCTCGACAGCCCAGTTTCTGGCATCCTCGACTGAGAAGCCCTTGGTCATAAGATATGGGACCATATATTCATCGTTAAAGATGCCGTAATGGCCAGAGTCTTCCCTCAGAATATCCGTGAAACGATAAAGAAACTCGTCAGGTGTGTTGCGGTGGAGCCTCACCACCATCATGGGCTCAACCAACTTCAGGTCCTTCACGCTGTCCATGATTATATAGGTCAGTTCGTTGGTAGCGTCCCGTCCAAGACGATCCTGGCCTCCGATGGTTATATAGCGCGGGGTTGTATGAGCACCACTGGCCATTATGGGCGCATTGAAATCCGTGAGTTCGGTAATCTTTAGCCAGATGTGCTCTATTAGCTCCTGAGCTTCCTCCGGGGTTATTCTTCCGGCTTCCTTGTCCTTTTTATAGGCCGGATACCAGATGTAGTCAACCCGATCGCCGATCCCCACGGTCTGGATATCGAGTATTCTGACGAGGAGCATAATCAGGAACCAGCACTGCAGGGTCTCGAAGAATGTCCGCGGAGGGTTCCCTGGCACCCATTCGCACGCCTCAGCTATCTGCTCCAGTTCCTTTCTCCTCTTCTTATCTTCTTCGGCATTGGCCATTGCCCGGGCCAAGTCGGCATACCTTTTCGCCCACCTGATAGCTGCTTCAATGCTTATGATGACTGCTTCTAGGAAAGCCTTCCTTTTCAGGAAGTCTTTAGGGTTATCGCGGATTAATTCTCTATCATTCTTGATTTTATCTAATTTGTCCTGAGCTTCCTTAAGTATACCGTTCAACCCGACTCTAAATATCTTCTCGTAATTCGGCATCTGGCCAGAATGCGCGCCGTGTACCCAGATAAATGTTCCATGATTCATATAGGACCAATAGGGCTTGTCTTCCTCTTGCACTAGAAAGCGCTCATTTCCATGTATCGACTTGTTCATCCAGTACTTGTTGATCTCGTGCATCTCCGCTCTATGTTCGTCGGACAACATGTCTCTGTAACCCATATCGATAGCCTTGTCCACCCACCGGCAGTACAGCTCAGGATAGCTGATTGTGTGATCAGGGGTTATAGCAGTGTTGCCCACAATCCGATCATGCTCGTAGATATACAAGGTCATGTTATCAAGGTGATTTGCCATCGCTTTGGCCCTCCTGAGAACGATGGGGTCCCCGTCGTTCTCCTTGTAGGCCTGTGTAACAAAACGGGCGCGTTCGATATCAAGCTTCAAAGTCCGCCGAATGTGACTTATTTTGCCCAGCCTTTCTTCCTCCTCGACACGATAGTCGCGTTGTCCCATCATTGTCCTGTAGCGGAACTGGTCTGCCAGTCTTTGAGTCAACCTTTTCTCTTTAACTATAGTCATTCTTGTCCTCCCTGATACCCTGGTCGAAAAGTCATAACGGGCTGTGGCTCATGTTCTGGAAGTCACACTACGACACTCAATGTACTTTGGTCAGCCTATTTGTAATTAATGTCCTACCTTAGATTTACCACTAATTTCGAGATTTGTCAAAGATAATAGGTTGCACCCGCAGCCATATGCAGAGGCTTCTGTCAGAGGACAGTGATTGCAATAGACAGAGAATCGCTGGAATGGTTACCGCTGGTCTTTGGGTTAAGTGAGGTAGCCTTATACTCAGGAGGAGGCCAAATTGGGT
>DATKWL010000081.1:0-5365 GCA_035529555.1 Dehalococcoidia bacterium
AGTATAGGTGAGGTTATGGGAGCGAACATCCAGGTGCTAACGCGAAGGGCTGCACTATTAGCTCAAAATCCACAACACTGGAGCTTCGGCCTGCCAGCCGGTGTATTTACAGAAATCCTTCCACACACCATATACCTGGCACAGGCTTTACTCGGCATAGTTGAACCTGTTAGAGTGCATGTAAAACACACAGCTCTAAATCATCGCGGGTCTTTTGATACTATTGAGGTCATCCTGGAAGGTATAAATGGTCTGGGAGCAATAACCTGCTCCGGCCCCTCATCTAAAGATAAGACCATCATCGACATACACGGTACGAGAAAGAACATGCGTATTGACCTTTTCAATTCGACGCTGTTAGAGTATGGAACAGGTAGCTCAAGTCGGTCATCGCGAGCTTTAGAGAATCTGCGACAGGTCTTTTCCCTGCTGACCTGCACCGCGGAAACCACACTCAATGTGCTTACCGGCAGATTCCACAGTGGCCACTTCAATATTATTCGTGGCTTTGTTCAGAGCATCCGAAACAACACAAATGCGCCGGTATCTGTGGAACAAGCCAGAGAGGTCATCAGGGTGCTTGAGGGTATTACTCGACTGACTAAAACTAACGCGACTGCATAGAAATGCCCCATCGCTTTCAGATTCTGATTGTATAATTATATTGAAGCCAAGACCTAGGTTTGGATTCGGGCAAATTTCAGGATAAGGAGATGACCCATGAGCACTGGATTCTCAGCGCATGAGCTCACCAAAGAAATAAAGGCTACAGCCATAGCTGGCGGAGCAGCATCGGTTGGAGTGGCAGCCATAGAATCCATTCCATCCTGCACGCCTCCGCTACCGGTAACCAAGGTTATGCCAGATGCACGAAGTGTTGTTGTGTTCGCTATACCCATGCTGCGCGGGTCGATCGAAAGCCCCAGTTTATTCTCTGCCATGATTTCTACACACGCAACTTACAGAGAGGAGGAATTGCTGACGCTCCGGCTGGGCAGGCTCATTGAGGAGCGTGGTTACAGGGCTGCCATGGTAGTGCCGGCATCGCCTATCGAGATGAGTAGAGAGACCAAGGGCCTTTTGGGAGATATTTCCCTCCGCCATGTTGCAGTAGGCGCTGGCCTGGGAACCATGGGGAAGAGCCGTCTGCTCCTCACGCATAGATGGGGACCAAGAGTGCGACTGGGAGCTGTAGTGACTAACGCCTTGCTGGAAGCAGACAAATCGATAGAAGAAGAATTGTGCGGTGATTGTGACCTCTGTGTGCAATCCTGCCCGGCACAGGCGCTCAATACACACACGCTGAAGGATGCTGTTAAGTGTCTTAACAAGCAGCAGAGATGGGGCATGGCTGCTCACATCCAGTTTATGCAGAGGCTGTTGGAAGCTCCGCTGGAGCAACAGAAAGCTATGCTGCGTGACCCGGAATACTGGAATCTTTACCAGGCGCAGAGCGTAACCTTAATGTATACCTGCTATGAGTGTTTAAACTGCTGTCCTGTGGGTAAATGAAAGGGCGTTGTCTAAAGCTCGCATTGACTATTCTCGTTCTCATCGGGGCTGGCCAAGGAAATTGACAACTGAGTTAATCCGTGTTTAATATTCTCCTGCACGTCATTTGAAGCAATGAGGTAACAAATAGTGAAGAAGGGTAAGAGCAAAAGCGTTAAGCCTCAGCAAAAGCGTGCCCGTAAGCAGATGGCCGCCAATACCGTATCGGATAATAGACAGAATAAAGCCCTATTGCGACGTAAGGAGGAGTTCTTTGAGGCCCTAATTGAAAACGCAATGGATGCTATGGTAATCATTAATAGAGACGGCGCTATCCGCTACAAGAGCCCGTCTATTGAACGCGTATTCGGATACAAAGTGGGAGATGACATTGGCAGGAGCTCCTTCGACTTCGTGCACCCCGATGATATGTCAAATGGCTCCGGAGTATTTGCTGAGCTGCTCAAAAAGCCAGGCTCCACAACGCACTACGAAATACGTGCCAGGCATGCAGATGGTTCCTGGCATACCATAGAGGTAGTGGGTAAGAATCTCCTCGATAACCCCGCCATAGAAGGCATAGTTGCTAATTTCCGTGATATAACTGAGCGGAAACGTATGCAGGAAGCGTTGGCAAACAGCGAGGAGCATTTTCGCGCGCTTATCGAAAACTCCCTGGAAGCTATGGCAATTGTAAATAGGGAAGGGCTCCTATCTTTCTTGAGCCCTTCATTCGAGCGCCTATTAGGATACAAGTTAGAAGAACATATGGGCAAGAACCCGTTTGCGTTTGTTCACGCAGATGATTTGCCGAGGGTATTCAGCGTCTTCAGCGACCTCGCTCGGGAACCCGGTGTAGTGGCACAGAGTGAACTGCGTGTCTGGCACAAGGATGGTTCATTACGCATTGTTGAGGTTGTGGGACAGAATTTGCTTCATAACCCGGCAGTCAATGGCATTGTTGCCAATATTCGCGATATTACGGAACGCAAGCAAGCAGAGGAGGCCTTGAAGCATCTCTATCAACAGGAAAGAGAATTGAGACAGCAACTGGAACAGGAAATGAAAAAAAGGGTGGAATTCACGCGCGCTATTGCGCATGAGTTGAAGACGCCGCTGACTTCATTGCTCGCCTCTTCCGACCTGCTTGCTTCCGAAATTGACACTGAGCCACTACAGACATTGGCCCGGAATATCCGTCAAGGCGCCTTGAACTTGGATAGCAGAATCAACGAACTTCTTGACCTCGTGAGAGGTGAGGTTGGCATGCTCGAGCTAAAGCTTGAGATAGTGGACCTATCGCAGCTACTCAGAGATGTAGCAAATACCATGAAGCCGGTGGCTTCGAGACGCGGACAATCGTTAGAGTCAATGCTGCCACCCAGCCTGCCTGTAGTTAGAGCTGACTCGGTCAGGTTGCAGCAAATCTTAGCCAACCTTCTGGACAATGCCCTCAAGTTCACACCGCTGGGTGGAAATGTCAGATTAGGAGCCAAGAGAAAAGACAATGACATTGTTGTCGAGGTGCGCGATACCGGTCGCGGCATATCGAAGGATGAGCAGCAATCTTTATTCCAGCCACACCACATTCCGAAAGGCGAATCGTCAGAGGGGTTAGGGCTGGGTCTTGCGCTCTGTAAGATGCTGGTGGAATTACACGGCGGGAAGATATGGGTGAAAAGTAGCATAGGCAGAGGCTCAACATTCGGTTTTTCTCTGCCATTGGAATCTGCAGATAGACAGGCGGTAGAGCCTAAGGAGCCGACCAAGCTGTGGAAAGTGCTTATCATTGAAGATGATGACGCCATCGTTAACTTCGTGCACTTAGCGTTCAAGATGCGGTGGCCTGAGGCTGAGTTGCTCTCAGCGAGACTGGGCGAAGAAGGGCTGGATTCAATTGAATCGGAAAAGCCTGACCTCGTGATTTTGGACCTGGGCCTTCCAGATATCAATGGCTTTGAGGTGCTGAGGCAAATCCGTCTCTTTTCTTCGGTACCTGTTGTCATTTTGACCGTAAGCAGCGACGAGGCAGATATAATAAAGGGGCTGGAGTTGGGGGCAGGTGACTATATTGTAAAGCCTTTCAGACAACTGGAGTTGCTGGCTCGATTGAAGGCACAGCTACGAAGACAATTACCTCCTGACGAAGAAGCACCCATCGTTTGCGGTCCACTGAGGCTGAACCCTTCAACATTCGAATTAACCTACGGAGGAAAGCAGATAAGCCTCACCTTGATTGAAGGCAGAATCATGCGCTATCTGATGCAGAACGCAGGCCACGTGGTTACCCACTCCCGACTTGGGGAAGTAATCTGGGGAGAGGACTACCCGGGTGCTATCGATAGTCTAAGAGTATATATACGACACTTGAGAGAAAAGCTTGAGGCGGACCCGGGCAATCCGAAATTAATCCTTACCAAAGTAGGCGTAGGATACTTGCTGGCAAAACCAAATGATTAGACTACGACTCCACGTTACACTCAAATCTTAAGTCCTGTCAATTGCCACTTAATTATACACGATATATCCACACGTATTAATACTTTTTTAATCCTATATAAACATTGTCTTTATATCTCTATCTTATATTGTGCCTGGAAGGAAAGGTTCTATAAGTATATTTCCCGCTTAAGAAAGGAGGTTTAACAAGGTAAATTCCTCAGAAGGGAGGAACCATGAAAAAACCAACTCAAGCTACAAGGCACAACAGAGGAAACGGACAGGGAAAAGAAATAACCCCTATGCTCACTATAGGAAAAGCATGCCAGATTCTGTACGTTCACTGCAACACATTGCGACGATGGACTGAGAGAGGGCTAATCACAGCATATCGTATTGGCCCTCGGGGCGACCGGAGGTATAGGCGGGAAGACGTGGATGCTCTCCTTGCCGAGCAGACTAGCTTTGGTTCAAACGGTGCTCGGAAATGAAATTAGTGAAGCTATACTTACCGAGTTTTACAGCATAATCCACTTCAGTGTGCTGATACCTCTAAAGCATCAGGCTAATCGCATACCACTTAACGGGGAGAATCTCTAATCACATGCCAGATATTGAGATTAAATTCAAATTGACTTTGAAGTTGAGTGAGAAATGGGCAGGCACTATGAGCACCGAAGAGCTCATTAATTATATCAAGGACAAATTGAACAAGAGTCTGGGGGTCAGAGGAAAGATTAAGAAGTTAAGTGTGGTTAATGAGTAGGCCGAAGTCAAAACCCTTTTAGACTCTCCAATTCCCCATTTCTTTGCCTCAATCACCGCTTCGCAGGTGCTATATTCATTAGCAGGTGTTATATTGCTTACTGCTTAGCTTTTCTTGGATTTTTTACTTGCGGTTAATTTGCTGAGAAGTAGTTTCAGATGCCAGGGTATGTTATAGCGGGCCGCAATGCTTGTCCTGATGAGCATATACCTGATAAAGTTGTTGTTCGCTATCTTTCGCCATAGTCCGAGTCGCTGTGGCTCTATGTGTTTGCCTTCGGTTGAATTTTCGTAATGTGTAATAGGAATGAAAAAGCCTTTCTTGATACGCCCACCAGAGCGGAATAAGTCCATCTCCAGTACGTTATCCTCAAATATTACCTCGCCATTCTTGAACTCATAGCAGCGAAACCTGAGCTTTTTCAGGATGCTTCTGGTGAGCATGACGCATCCGCATCCGGCAAGCCCTATTCCGTAGTGGCGCAATGGATATCCGCTGAATACAGCATCGTGGTTTTTTATTTCCCTCTCCATTATATCTACTACTGAGGGCTCGACGATCATATCGGAGTCCAGAAAGATTAGATACTGCGCTTCGGTTTGGGACAATACATATTTACGAATTGCTTCCCTGCCACACGATATGTTCCAGAGTTCACTTCGGGCATAA
>DATKWL010000082.1:0-9920 GCA_035529555.1 Dehalococcoidia bacterium
GTTGAAGATTTGACCTCATGGTGAGTGGCGTTATTCAACAGATAGGACTGGGGGGCGCTATATTCAATCACCATCTTCAGAGATTCCCCACCCCACCAAGTTCTTAAAATGGCAAACTTCAACCATCGCGCCTTCTGTAGATAAATGAGGCTGAGCCTTGTCACGATCCTAAGTTGATTCAGGAAATTTTGGTTTCTATTTCCCCTCCCACATGCTCGATTGCAGGAATGTCGCGAGATTAACATCCTGGTTGGTGATATTGAGTTTGTGTCGGATCTTTTCCCGGTGGCGGTTGACGGTGGCTTCGGATACGCCCCGCATCTCCGCGATTTCCTTGGTGCGCATTCCGTTCCGAATCATATTACAAATAGCGATTTCGGTCGGCGTCATCGAGTGGTAGGAAAGGGACAACTGACTGATGAACGGCGAAGTGATTTCCTCGAGGTTAGTCTGGAGCATGTCCACATATTTTATCTGGGCCGTGGGTAGCTGCATAGCCAGCGCGTGCAGGATAGGCATCAGGATTTTTTCGACGTTCGTTTTAATGTCCCGGTAAATTTCCTGTTTCTCTTGCTCAATCCGGGCCAGGACTATCCGCAAGGCGTTGTTGGATTCCTGCAAGGCCTTGCGTTCCAGGGTCAATTGTCGATTGGTCTCCTGCAATTCTAAATCCGCCGATATACGGGTAGCAATGGTGCCAATCTGCTCGGCCACCGCATCCAGCAGAGCGCGTTCCTCTTTCAGAAAAGGGCCTTCGTCAGCCGGCGGGCATTCTTCCAGGTAGAAAATGCCAACTTCTCCTACCGGCTCATGATACATGTAAATCCGCGACGACTGCCGCCAACTGGTCACTTTGAATTTATCGCTTGTGTAGGTTCTTCCCTTAAAGAGGATGCGGGCGCAGGTGACGCTCGGATACTGCCATGAATAGGGCAGGAAGTTCACAAGTTCCTGCAGAAGGTCATCAAGAGAGTACAAATGGCGCTCGGCCAGTTGGGAAACCCCATAAAGGCAGTTTAATTCCTTGATGCGCTCGCGCAGCGCGATCTCGACCTCATAGGGCTCGATTTCAGTGGGAAACGGGATCCGCCACAAAAGGGCTAGGTCTTTCGAGGGAAAAGGCAGATGTTTATCGTTAGTTGGAGACGAATAGTTTTTTTCATTCCCCATTAGATTCCTCTATTTGACTGCCTATTTCTCATAGGCAATATGTAGGCATTTATTCCGTATTTACGTTACTGATACTATCAGGTATCTTAAAAATAATCAAGCAGACTCTCGACCTAAGGAGGTTACCATGCCGTCCCAGACTCTCGAGCAAATCTTAGATGGACGTCGCAGTCAACCGAATCAACTCATCGAAGTACTTCACGATGTTCAAGAAAACTACGGTTACATCTCCGAAGAGGCCATGCAGGCCGTGTCCCAGGGTCTCGGGGTTCCGCTTATGGAAGTCTGCAGGGTGGCGTCCTTTTACAAGGCCTTCAAACTGAAACCCTGCGGCAGAAACCACCTCATCATGTGCATGGGCACAGCCTGTCACGTCCGTGGCGCCCGCCTTCTTCTCGAGCAGGCAGCGAGTCAGTTTGGTGTCAACCCCGGCGAAGTCACCCCGGATGGTCTGTTCTCCGTCGAACACGTCAACTGTCTGGGCACCTGCGCCCTGGGGCCAATCGTCAGGGAGAACGGGGCATATCATCATCACATGACGCCCGGAAAGCTCCGCAAATTGATAGAGTCTCTGCGCCGCCAGGGAACGGAGGATAGGCAAAATGTCCAGGCTAAATAGTTTTCGTGAACTCGAACACATGCGCAGGCGGCTGTGCCAGGAGCGCCAGAACATCACGACCACGGTGATGGCATGCGGAGGGCCCGGTTGTCAGGCCTCGCAGTCCCAGGCTGTCATTGCCGCGATTCGCAAGGAGCTGTCCCAGCAGGGACTGGATGGAAAGGTCCGTCTGCGCGCCACCGGCTGCCACGGTTTCTGCGAGCAAGGCCCCCTTATCGTCATTGAGCCTGGCAACGTATTTTATTGCCACGTTTCACCGGATGATGCTTTCGAGATTGTTTACCAGACCGTGGTAAAGGGCGAGGTGATAGAGCGGCTGCTTTATACAGACCCTGTTTCGGGAGAAAAAGCCCGCACCGAGTCGGAAGTGCCCTTTTACAAAGCGCAGGACCAGCAGCTTCTATCCCTCAACCGTCTGGTTGACCCCTGCGCTATCGAAGATTACATTGCGGCCGGCGGCTATTCGTCACTTGCCAGGGTGCTTGATCGGGTGGCGCCGGCGGATATTATCAAAGAAATCAAGGCCTCTGGTTTGCGAGGACGCGGCGGCGGCGGATTTCCGACCGGGCGTAAGTGGAGCGAGTGTCGGGAGGCGCCCGGTGATGAGAAGTATGTCATCTGCAACGCGGACGAGGGCGACCCTGGGGCATTTATGGATAGGGGTGTACTCGAGGGCAACCCCCACCTGGTATTGGAGGGCATGATGATCGGCGCCTGGGCTGTCGGCGCCCGCAAAGGCTACATCTACGTCAGAAACGAATACCCGCTCGCGGTCAAGTATTCCCGCATAGCGGTCGAGCAGATGCGCGAGCTCGGGCTTCTCGGCGAAAACATCCTGGGCACGTCCTTCTCGTTCGACGTGGTCATCTCCCGGGGCGGAGGGGCTTTCGTCTGCGGCGAATCAACAGCTCTCATGGCCTCCGTAGAAGGCAAAGTCGGTGAGCCCCGACCCAAAGACGTGCACACCGTGGTGGACGGACTTTATCACAAGCCCACGGTCTTGAACAACGTCGAAACCTGGGCGAACGTACCGGCTATTATCCAGAATGGGTCGGCCTGGTTTGCCTCGAAAGGGACCAAGGGCAGCAAGGGCACCAAAATCCTAGCGCTTACCGGCCGCATCAAAAACACCGGCCTGGTTGAGGTGGCTATGGGCACACCTATCCACACAGTGGTGTTCGACATTGGAGGCGGCGCCGTCAACGGCATTCCGATCAAGGCAGTCCAGATTGGCGGTCCTTCGGGCGGGTGCCTACCGGTCTCCAAGTTCGACCTTCCGGTGGACTTCGACGTGCTTTACGAGGTCGGCTCCATGGTCGGCTCCGGTGGCATGGTGGTTATGGACGAGGAGTCCTGCATGGTGGACGTGGCCAAGTATTTCCTGGCCTTTCTGCAGGATGAGTCGTGTGGCAAGTGCGTGCCCTGCCGGCTGGGGATTGACCGTATGCTCGAAATCATTACGGACATTACCGAAGGACGGGGTACGCTCAAGCAGCTAGACCTGCTGGAGGAGTTGGCCGACACGGTTTCCCAGACCGCCCTGTGCGGACTGGGAAAGACCGCGCCCAATCCCGTGCTCTCCACGCTGCGTTATTTTCGTTTGGAATACGAGGCGCACATCAACGACAAGAAATGTCCAGCCGGTGTATGTAAGGCCCTCATCACCTACTCGATTGATGCGGACAAATGCAACGGCTGTGGCGCCTGCCTGCGCTGGTGCGTGCAGAGGGCGATCACAGGCGAGAAGAAACAGACTCACGCCATTGACGCTCGACTCTGTCAGAAATGCGGCATTTGCCGGAGCGAGTGCAAGTTTGATGCGATTCGAGTCGTCTGAGAAAACGAGGTGTTAGAATGCTGCAATATGTCAAAGTTAGCATAGACGGGGCCACCATTCGCGCCATCAAGGGAAACAGCGTTCTCGACGCCGCCATCGAGTACGGCATCTGCATCCCCCATCTGTGTCACGTCCCCTATCTGTCTGACATCGGCGCATGCCGCCTGTGCATTGTCGAGCACGTGGAAAACGGTCGTTCCAAGGTCACCACTTCATGCACCTTGAACGTGGAGGACGGCATGGTGATCAGGGCCAACAGTGACAAGATCCGGAACCTGCGCCGCAATCTCGCGGAACTGCTGGTAGCCCAGGCCCCCAACTCACGCGCCATTCAGGACATTGCCCTGCGCTGCGGTGTAAAAGAGGTACGGTATCCGTTTCGGAACGAGAACTGCGTTTTATGCGGACGCTGCGTGCGGGTTTGCACCGAGGTCTGGAAAGCCAGAGCGATCGGCTTTGTCGGACGGGGTAAGGGCCGCCATGTGGAGCACCCCTTCGGCGTCCGGCCTCAGTTCTGTAAGAAATGCGACAGCTGCATCCAGCTTTGCCCCATGACCATCACTCCCTGCGACGGGCCCATGAAACCAGGTGAGGAACATCTCTGCGGCCAATGCGAATCGCAGCTTATGATCGCCGACCAGAATCCAGGTAGTTGTGTGTGGTGCAAACTGGGCGAAGGTTTCGCCTGTGGACGCTATGCCTAGAAATCCGGACTCGGGTTGATACGGTTGAGCCTAACAAGCAGCTACGTTTGTCGTTTGGTTTAGCAAATTGATACGCATGAATCGCCAGGGTTGTAGTGTTATATCTGTTTACCATCTCCAGAGATTCCCAGCTGCCGAGTTCCCCTCATTCTGGTTTTCCTGTATCTTTTTCTCCGGTTCAACCTGCTTGTGTGGCTTGTATCGAGTGCTGAGTTCTTGAGCCGGCGAATCTTGTCCCAACGATACAGGGGGCTTTTTTGAACCGGCTCTTCCCAGTGCACCCGTTATCGTTCTGATTTCACGCATAAGTACGATAATAGCCACAAGCAAGCCCAGGCCGACTACAAGAACGATAGGGAAAAAGGCACCGAAAAACATCTACCCCACTCCGATTTATGTCCAGTTATTCCAGTATGAGAATATGTTACTGCCGCAGCAGGTTGCATCACAATATGTCAAGCGGTCAATTTGTGAATCTAATAGTAATATTACGGAAGTACCTGCTGACGGCTTATTTGAGTTAGACAGTTTTTTAAACAAAACAGGAGCCCCGAATGGGCTTGATTGTAAACGTCGCTTCAATATAATATAATCCTCCCGATGTAGCACAGCCCGAACGCTCATCCAGTCCAATGGAGGTGAAACACCATGAGTGACTTCAAAGAGAATATCCTGAAAGGCCGCGTTGCCCTGATTACCGGTGGCGCAACAGGTATCGGGAAGGAGATCGCCCGGACTCTGGGGAAGCACGGAGCCAGGATTGTAATTACCAGTCGTAAACAGGAAAATCTCGACGCTGCCCGTCAGGAATTCGAAAAAGAAGGCATAAAATGTCTCGTCATGTCATCGGATGTACGCAATCCTGAAGCGGTAGAAAAGGTTATTGCGGCCGCAATACAGGAATTTGGCAGTTTGAATATCGTGGTAAACTGCGCCGCGGGAATGTTCCCTGCACCTATCGAAAGAATGTCATACAACGGATTTAAAACAGTCGTTGACATTGATTTATTGGGCACTTATAACGTCACAAAGGCTGCATTTACCGCTTATTTAAAGGAGCACGGCGGCTGTATCGTCAATATTACAGCACCGTTTGAGCACTGGGGGGTCAGCTCTATGGCCCATGTTGCGGCGGCCAAAGCAGGTGTTGAATCACTAACGAGAACCTGCGCGGTGGAATGGGCACCTTTAGGTATTCGGGTAAACAGCGTAGCGCCTGGTTTCATCTCGGAGACCGAGGGCGTCAAGCGATTCGGCGAATCACAGGATATATCCGTTGACAAGTCGCTGAAAGGCACTCGGCAGGATATGGCAAACGCTGTGCTATTTCTGGTCAGCGATTCGGCACGCTTTATCAATGGCGTATGCATCCGTGTCGATGGTGGTGCCACCATCGACTTGCTGCGAATGCCCGTGGTGTGAGAACGGAATGTTGTCAGCCACCGCTGATAAAGGGCAGAAATAGAACGGTATCATTAGCCTTTAGCATCGTATCAAGAGACACCATTTCTTGATTGACGGTGATGAGAACCATCCCTTTATCCAAAGGGAGATTAGGATACTGATTCCTGACATATTCCAGGGCATCAGTTACATTCATGTTCTCCGTTACGGGCATATAGATGCTGTCTGTTTTCGTTACAGAGCGCTGCATCCCGAAGAACTCAATTGAGATTACCTTCTTCATAGCCTGATTTACTTAATTCCTAATCGCCGTTTTCTTGCCGTTTACCTCACACGCCGAATCGGTCAAGCAACTGATTTGCCTGTTTATCCAGAAGCCCGAACTTACTCACGGTTTCTCGCTTCGGTATCCCCTCGGATGTGAAACCTTTCTTTTCATAGACGATATCACAGAGCTGCTGATAGGCCTGCATTCTTTTCTCCATGAGCAGCTTGTGCCTCTGCTCCGGACTTGCAGGCAATAATTCACCATCGCCGAGCCGTTCCTGAAGCCATTTATCATAATATTCTGCTCGAGACTCATATTCATTTAAGAAGGCAGGCCCCATCGCCCTCAGAGGTATCTGGTCGCTGGCACGGGTCCCTTTTCCCTGACGCAGATTGACCAGTTTCTGCAGGATGTACAGCCTTTCCGAATCCTCCAGAACATCCTCCAATTTCTTATCGCTCCCTGTGGTCGCATTGAGGTACTTCACGTAATGTGCCAGCGTGGGAAGATTCTTTGCGGGCTCACTGGTATTGGCAGCCTCTGGATTGCGCACATCTATCCAGGGGAGCTTGCAAAGCCCGGTAGCGTTGAACCAGGTGCGGATAAGGGGAAACCACTTAAGCGCATTCGCCTTATGCTCAAAGGTAGGTAGTTCTTTATGTACCTGGTCTATGAAGATAAGCCAGGCTTCGTCATGTTGCGGTCCTTTGAGGGCGAAGCCATATCCGCCCTGCTGGGCAAGTGACTCTTTGCTGACGTACATGGAAAACTCAAGACCTTTTACTTCCATGCCGAATTTGTTCAGCTCGGCCAGGGCAGCTTTTTCGGAAGTATCGTGCCGGGCAGCATACTTCTCAGCGACCCATTTCTTGCCCCTGGCTACACCCTGGCCTGCAACTTTGCCGAAACCTTCTCCGCGGGCGATCTCGTGCAGAAGCCTGCCTGCGGCCTCTATGTTGCCAAATGTCAGTTCGTAACCTATATCATGAGCAGTCAGGAATCCGCGCTCAAAGCACTCCATAAAGAATGCAATTGTCACACCTGTAGAAATGGTATCCAGGCCGTATTCATCGCAGTACCAGTTGTATTCCATAACAAAATGAGGGTCGAATATGCCCAGGCAACTGACTGCGCCAACAGTTTCATACTCAGGTCCGTCTATGCTAACGTTCTGTCCTGCTCGCGGGCCACGTGTCAGCTCGACATTTTCAGCACCCTTGGCACAGGCAAGATTGCATCCGTAGTAACAACCGTCAGGTATCTTCTTGCTGAAATATTTGTCAAAAAAGACGCGTGCAAAGAGTTGAGACGATTCAGGGCTCTGCCCGTACTGGTAGTTGTTTATAGGAAAAAGATGGAACTTATCCATGTACTCGGAAAGAATCGTGGTTCCCCATGCAGACAGGTGAAGTTGCTTGGGGTCAGATTGCGAAACAACCTCCTTTAACTGAGAACCCGCCTCACGCACACCTTCCCGGTCTATAGCGTTATTTCCATTTGCCTTAGGCAGGCTGGAGCGTACCACAATGCCCCTGAGCTTCTTAAATCTCATTACAGTTCCTGTACCGCCCCTGCCAGCTTGCTTGGAACGGATGCGGTTCCGCCTTCTATCGTAAAACAGGCTGTTGACAATCCCGAACCTGGCATTGGATGCGCCTCTCCCCGCAGTTACAGCGGCAGCCGAGTCGCTAAACTCTCCATCGTTAACATCTCCCAGCAGTTTCTGACCGAAAGAGAGGGCTCCGTTATCGATTTCCTCGTCATAGGCAGGTGCCGCAGCAATACTAATGGTTCCTGCATCGCCGTCAATCAAGATGACCACTTCTTTTTTTGATATTCCGGAAACAGCCAGTGCATCGAAACCGGCAAGTTTAAGCAGCGGGCCAAAATGTCCTCCGACATTGGAATCGACAAACGTGTCGGTCAAAGGCGAGATTGTGCCAACTATGAATTTGCCCGTTCCGGGGAATCCGGGCTCATTGCCGAGCGGCCCGCTGGCCATCGCCAGAATATTATCCGAACTGTCATATCGGGTCTTGCCTGTTGTATCATCCCATATCAGTTTCAAGGCATATCCCCGCCCGCCTATGTATTTGTTCTTAAAGTCAGGCGGCAGTTCTTGAATAGCGATCTTCTGCTTGCTCAGGTCAACCCTGAGTATCCGGTCTGTATATCCGCCCACAACTCTGGCAGGCTCATATTTGACTTGCTGTAGTATTTCCATATACACTCCTGATTTTTTTATAAAATCTTATTATAAGCTCAGTTAATTATAATATTGTCCGGGGCACTCGGATCACATGTGTATAGCAAAGAAACTCGTCACTTAGCACAATTGTGCCGACCGCAGCTATTTTACCATTTCCTGAGTTAGAGGTACATAACCTCAGTAGCAGGATGACCTCAGGATGACTGGGAAATACCAATTAGCCTGATTTTGTCCGGCTACTTTAAACCAGCCGTTTATTATGTCATAATAGCGTCCAAAGTATCCTGATTCATTAAGCCCTATACAAGATACTTGACAAATCCCATCGAATCGTGTAAGAGGTTAGCAACAGTTAAATCAATCGCCAAAAAGAAGGAGGTGATGTCACTTTTTCGACTTGAGCAAAGATTCAGTGACAAACTCGTAGTCTGGAGAAAATGTCAGAGAAAGGGGGTAAGCATATGAAGTGGTTAATTAAGGGAGCAGTAGTCCTACTGGTTGCCTGTTTAATATTGACCGTAGTTGCTTGCGGTGGAGAGGAAGCAAAGGAAATCAAAATAGGCGTCATCGGCCCGATGCAGTTCCAGATGGGCCAACACCACTGGATGGGAGCCACCCTGGCAGCGGATGAAATTAACGCAGCGGGTGGTGTCATGGTTGGCGAGGAGAATTACCAGATTAAGCTGGTCCAGGTTGACTCCAACGAGCTGGTGAGTCCTCCCGATGCTGCCACCGCAGCAGAGAAAGCAATAACCGTGGACAAGGTGGACTTCCTGATGGGCACCATCAGAAGCGAAGGAGCCCTGGCTGTGCAGGAAGTCGCCATGGACTACCAGAAGATATTCATCGTGTGCGGCTCCAGCGAGACCAAGATGAGCGATAAGGTAGCCGAAGACTATGCCCGTTACAAATACTGGTTCAGGGTAACCCCGGTCAACAATACCTTCCTGGGCCAACTTAATTTCCTGCTGGTAGGAATGGTAGCGCAGAAGGTGGGAGCAGAGCTTATGATGGCGCCAAAACTGGCTGTGCTGGCCGAGAAGGCATCATGGACAGAAGCCATAGTGGCCGCTGCCCAAGCCTATCTTCCCCCTCAGGGAATCCAAGTTGTGGGTGTCTGGCAGCCCTCAGCTGAAGCCACGGATGTCACAGCAGAGCTGCAAGCCATCAAGAATTCAGGCGCCAATATGATAATGACCGCTCTTTCGGGGACAGTGGGCATAGCCTATGGCAAAACATGGGAGGAACTGGAAATACCGGCAGCCTCCGTGGGCATCAATGTCATGGCGCAATCTGACAGTTTCATAACGAACACCGGCGGATTCGGCAACTATGAGATGACCCTCAATGTTTACGCTCGCGATGTGGAATTAACGGTTAAGACAAAACCCTTCATGGATGCCTTTATCGTAGAGATGGGTGAGACCCCAACCTATAATGCGGGCACCTATGATGCAGTCTACGTCCTGAAGGAGGCTATAGAGAGAGCAGGCAGCCTCGACCAGGACGAGATCGTTACAGAAATGGAGAAGACCGACTACATTGCCACATCAGGGCGTCTCGTTTTCGATAGTAAGCACGATGTAACCTGGGCCCCTGGCTATGTAACCGCCTTAGGCGTACAGTGGCAGGACGGCGAACTCAATGGCGTCTGGCCGCCTGCAGACGGTTCCTGGCAGGGAGTTAAATACGAAGGTATCGTGGACTAT
>DATKWL010000083.1:0-6055 GCA_035529555.1 Dehalococcoidia bacterium
GAGCCGCTGGTCAACTTTAGTCAGATATTCTTCATCAGCCCGCCTACATCGTGCCACATGGTCTTCCCAGTTCAAAGGGACAGTAGCAGGATAATATGAAGGGAGTAATGATGGCTCGCTGACCGTCAGCAGGATAACCTCCACCTGCTCAGCGTTCCGCTGTTTGGCTATCGCCTCCACATGGGGCAGAGTAGACTCAGACATCTCCGAGCCATCCAGCAGGGCCAGTATTCTCCGCGTCGGCCATTTATCCTGAACAATCTCCTCGGGCACTCCGGCTCTAACCAGCCATACAGGCACTTTCGAGGCACGCAGCACCTTATCGGCAACGCTTCCCATAGTCCAGCGTTTAATCCCGGTACGGCCATGAGTAGCCATCAGAATCAAATCAACCTCATTTGCTTCAGCGTACTTAAGAATTTCGTCGGGGGGATAGCCGGCAGTCAGTTGGACTGCTACCTTCACCGGCTTGTCTCCATATTTAATGCCTGCTTTCTCCCGCGCCTCCTCCGAAGTGCGTCTTATAATCTCAGCCGCTTGCTCGATATAGGTGCGACGCATAGATACAGACTCGACTTCATCGGGACTATAGACATGAAGCAGGATTAGGTCTATGCCCAGCCTTCCGGCAAGCTCCCTGGCATAATTGAATACTACCTCGGCCAGCTCAGAGCCATCCAACGGAACGAGCGCAGTTCTATACATCTGCATTACTTACCTCCAGTTTTGCCCCCAGATGGTTCTTAATAATACATTACGTCGGGAAATAAGAAAAGAGAGGGTCACTAAAACTCTCTCTTTTCCGACAACCCTACTATATAGCTATTTCCGACCTTAATTTTTCTCCGCCGCGCATGAACACGATGGTCACGCGACTGCCGTTGGTCAAACCCGCCAGAGCCTGCTCCAGGTCATCAGCATTGCGTATCGGCTTGAGGTTCACCTCGGTGATAATATCACCGCTTCGCAATCCAGCCCTCTCGCCCAGAGAAGAAGGCGCCACAGAACCCATCAGCGCCCCGAATATCGGCACACCACCCGTTTTCTGCGCCATTCTACTGGCATCGGCAATCCTCAGCCCGAAGCGAGGTCGTTGACCGCCGCTGCTGGCGAGCAGTTGTTCCAGCCTGGGACGGTCAAAGCCGACAACTGCCTGACCGTCTATTACAATCACAGGCACGCCCATGTGACCGGTCAGACGCACCATCTCTTCCGCTGCTGCCCTATCCCGGGACACATCGTATTCAGTGTATCTGACGCGGCGTTCGCCAAGAAACCTCTTGGCCTGATGGCAGTAGCCTCAGGTCGGTGTGGTGTAAATCTTGACATCCATGCCGCCTCCTTATTGAGACACGAAATCATCCATCATATTTCTATTAGAATGATTCTAAACTGAGAGGCAAAACACAGTAAATGACTTTAGTCTCAAGAAGACAAAGCTAAAGAAATGTATAAGTGAAATGCTAGCTGCTTTTGCTGGAGTCTTCCGCTTTAGTGTGAATATCCTTGATTCGCGATATCGCCTCATCAGCATCCATGGCGAAGGCCCAGCCCTGAGGTTTGGTGCCGATTATCTCCTCTCGGGCAAGCTGTTCTATCTCCTGTTTCGACATCTTCAGGAGCTTGGTCAGGATGTACTCGTTATCCTCGCCCAGAGTAGGCGCCGCCTTGCGGATACTGAGCGGAGTCTCGGCGAATTTCATGGGCGTGCCTGGGTAGGGATGTGTTCCCGTCACCGGCCTGGTGACTGTCTCGAAGAACCCCCTCTCTACAATCTGCGGGTCGCTCAACACCTCACCGTAGTTCAATATCGGCGTAGCAGCCACACCAGCCTTCTGTAGAATTTGCATCACTTCGTGCTTATCGCGCTGGGAGGTCCATTCCTCGATGAGCCTGTCCATCTCATTGTGATTCTCGTAGCGGCTCAGGGCATCGGCAAACCTATGCCATTGAGTCCAGGGAGGATTGCCCATGGCTTCGCAGAACCTCTGCCACTCCTCATCGGAGGAGATTGTGATATTGACCCACTCGTCATCACCCTTGCAGCGGTATGTGCCCTGCGGAGCCAGAGAGGAATGACGGTTGCCTTTACGTTTCTGTATCCTCTTGTTCATGGAGTAGTCCATCATGGGAGCCCCCATGAAGCTTGTAAATGCCTCAATCTGTGATAGGTCGATGCGCTGCCCCTTGCCCGTGCGATGGCGGTGTTGCAGGGCAGTCATAACAGCCACAGCCCCCATCAAGCCAGCGGCAGGGTCTGCGACATAGCCGGTCATCATGGGCGTGCCATCGGGATAGCCGCTGACAATGGGCATGCCCGATACCATCTCCACATTGGGCCCAAAGGTAACATAGTTCCTCCAGGGGCCTGTGGTGCCGAAGCCGGGCATGGAGAGCATGATGATGCGGGAATTTATTTTCTTCAGTTCTTTATAGGACAGCCCCCAGTTCTCCATCACCCGAGGGCTAAAGTTCTCGGTAACGATGTCGCCGAGCTTCACCAACTCCTTGAAAATATCCCTGCCTTTGGGGTTGTTCATGTTCAGGGTTATGCCGTATTTGTTTCTATTTGCGCCGTTGAACACGGCTGACCATTCGTATCCATCGGGCGTGGGCCAGCCGCCGAGCAGCCTCAGATGGTCGAGGCGCTGAATGGACTCGACTTTGATGACCTCAGCGCCCAAATCAGCCAGCAGCATGGTAGCCATAGGCCCCGCCCAGTAGATACAGGCATCTATTATTCTCACGCCCTTCAAAGGTAACTCTGACATATCAACCCCCTAGTATAAATTCCAAATTCCAAATCTCAAATAATTTGCATCTTGCAATTTGAATTATATAACTCCCTCTTCTCTCAACTTCACCAGATCGTCCTTGCTGTACCCCAGGCGTTCGCAGTAAATCTCATCGTTGTGTTCGCCCAGCAGCGGCGCGCGCCCTGCCTGCCACGGCGTGCCAGTCATCTTGAAGGGAGCGCCCGGATAGGTAAGCCTGCCTGCAGCGGGATGATTTATCTTAGTAAAATATTTTCTCGCTTTGTGCTGGGCCGTAGTCGTTAATTGCTCGGGGTTAGGTACGATAGTCAGGGGCAGCCTCAGTTCCTGGGCAGCATGGAACACATCGTCCATAAGCTTGTCCTTGAGCCAGGAGACTATGATTGCTGCTATCTCCTCGCGACGCTCCTCACGCGACATCGGCGTCTCGTATTCGGGTTTCTCTCTCAACTCGGGCATCTCCATCAGAGCGCAGAGCGACTCCCAGTGCACCTGTGTGGGCAGATAGAACCCAACATATCCATCCTTGCAGGGAAGGATGCCCCAGGGAAAGCGTATGCCCGCCCTCTTTCTTATGAACCCGGCATAGGAATAGACCACCGTCATGGACGGCTGCATGGTATGGAAAGCCTCCAGTATCGAGATGTCCACATGCTGTCCCACGCCTGTCTCGTAACGATAGTAGACAGCGGACAAAGTGGACAGCGCACCGTAAAGCCCAGCCACATACTCCGAGACATTGTTGCCTATGCGTAGCGGGGGGCGGTCCGGTTCGCCCAATTCGTATTGTATGCCGCTCAAGCCCCAGATATTGAGGTCGGCAGCCTTATAGTCGCGATACGGTCCGGTCTGGCCGAAGCTGGCGATTGAGGTCATCACCAAATCGGGGTTGATTTCTTTCAGAGTCTTGTAGTCCAGCCCCAGCCCAGGCATCACGCGCGGGCTGAAGTTCTCCACCACAGCATCTGCTTTTTCGACCATGTTTTTGAAAATACCTGCGCCGGTGGCGCTTTTCAGATTCAGTGTTATGCTCTTCTTGTTGGTATTGAGGTACAGAAACAGGCCACTTTTCTCATTATGGGGCTCATCCTTGGGGAAAGGACCCATTGACCGCGCAGGGTCTCCTGAGCCCGGTCTCTCGATTTTAATGACCTCGGCTCCGAAGTCTGCCAGCATCTTGGTGCAGTAGGGACCAGCGATATGATGCGTCAAGTCCAGCACAGTCATTCCCAAAAGGGCCTGCTCTCGTTTCGCCATAGCTCACCTCAAAAGAGAAATTCGAAACTCTAAACAATAGAAGTCAGCATTCAGCTGTCAGTTGTCAGGTTTCCTATTTACTGATTGCTGAGTGCTGATAGCTTAGTGCCAAAATATTATACCTTCGCCTCGATAACTAGGTCTTCGCCTTTCCTGTAAGCCTTATCAAAGGTTAGCTTGAATGAACGACTGACCTCCCGTATGCCCAGGTCGCCCACCGTTTCAAGCCCCTTACCCAGAATCTTCGGCGCTATTATTATCACCAGTTTGTCTACGAGCCCCTGCCGGACAAACGATGTGATAGTCGTAGCTCCACCTTCGACCAGAATCGATGAAATATTGCGCTGCCCCAGGCTCCTGAGCAACTCGCTAAGATTGACCTCACCTTCTCTGTCTTCGGGAAGAACTAGGACTTCAACCCCGAGCGCCTTTATAGCGATTTGCTTCTCCAAATCGGCGCGCTTTGTCGTGGCGATTATTGTAGGCGCTATTTCCTGCTTTTTGAGGATTTGAGCGCCGAGCGGCGTCCTCAACCTGCTGTCGGCGACTACTCGAACAGGGTTTCTTCCCCTAGTCAGGCGCACCGTCAATTGGGGGTCGTCCTTGAGCACCGTCCCTACGCCGACCATAACAGCGTCGTGCTGGCTGCGCAGCCTGTGCGCCCATTCCAGAGACTTCTCGGAGCTTATCCATTTCGAATCGCCCGTCAGCGTAGCGATGCGCCCGTCCAGCGTCTGGGCGAACTTCAGGGTGACGAAGGGCATCCCCGTTTGAATGTACTTGAAATATGCCTCGTTAAGCTTCCTACATTCCTCCTCAAGAACACCGACCTTTGTTTCAATCCCCTTCTTTTTCAGAGCTTTAACGCTTATGCCGTTCACCTGTGGATTGGGGTCGATGGTGCCAATGACAACACGTTTCAGGTCGTATTTGAGGACTGTATCCAGACAGGGCGGGGTCTTTTTGCCCACATGGCAGCAGGGCTCCAGTGTGACATAGAGCGTGGCGCCATTTATATTGCCTTTGGCGTCATTTATAGCCTCGATTTCAGCGTGAGGCCCTCCGAAGCAGCGATGGTAGCCCTGGCCGATTATTTTGCCCCTTTTCACAATAACCGCCCCCACAATAGGATTGGGGCTGGTCTTACCCAACCCCTTCCTTGCCAGCGCCAACGCCTTCCTCATATAGTATTCGTCGTTCAATTCGAGCAGACCTTTCCTGATTCAAAATAACGAAGACTATGCGTTGTGTAGCATATACAGCGGACCGAGGTATGTCAACCCGCGAAAGACCCAGGGGCTGTAAATCTATCTAAAAGGACTCCGAAGCCTTTGGGGCCTAAGCAATAATGCCCTGCTCTTTCAGACGCGAGATATCACTCCAATTGTAGCCGTTTTCCAGCAGAACCTCTTCTGTATGCTGACCAAATTCAGGTGCTGTAGTCCTAATAGAGGAGGGCATCTTGCTCAGTTTCATAGGGTTTGCCACGAGTTTTATAGTACCCAGCTTAGGATGCTCAGCCGTAGCAAAGCAATCATTAGCCCACGCCTGCTCATCCCTGACCACATCCGATGCATCCTGCACCGGTGCATAGATCAGTCCATGTTTATCCAGTATCAGTACCCATTCCTCCATTGTTCGTTTGACCATAGCCTGCTCGACCATTGCGAAAAGCTCGTCATTGTTTATCATCCGAGATACCATGCTGTTAAATCTGTCATCGTTTTCTATATCCTCTAGCTCCAGGGCTTTACAGAAAGCGGACCAATAGGGGTCCTGCTGCAAATGGGCAAAATATATCCACTTATCGTCTTTGGTGCGATAGACGTTAGTCATTGCTGGCGTCTGCGCCCTCTTGCGCAGGGGAGGGTATTCGCCTGTCGCCAGTGCACAACTCACATCAATGCTCAGTACCCAGACGCCAGTATTATATAAGCTGACATCTATCTCCTGACCAACGCCGGTTCTCTCTCGGGCGAAGAGTGCCGTTGTTATCCCACAAACCAAAGCTATTGAGGTGGTAT
>DATKWL010000084.1:0-2230 GCA_035529555.1 Dehalococcoidia bacterium
CCGGAAGTCCCTTGAAGGTAGAGCAGGGTTTGATAACGGTTGACCCGGAAACTCAGGCAACCAGCGTACCCGGTGTGTTCGCCGGTGGATCGGTAACCCACGGCCCGGCCACAGTCATAGAGGCACTTGTTTCTGGGAGAAAGGCGGCCGCTGCCATGGATGTTTATCTAACGGGAAAAGCACGGGCTGAAGACGGGGTTGAGAAAATGGCTGAGCCTTTTTTGAAGTTCAACAGCGATTACCTTACGAAGACACACCGAGTTACGATGCCCAAGCGGCCGGTAGCGGAGAGAAGCATAGCTGTTGAGGATACCCTTGGTCTGGGTTTGAGTGAGATTGAAGGAGAGGCCAATCGCTGTTTCAATTGTGGCTGTGTTTCGGTGAGCCCATCGGATATGGGCGTAGTGCTGGTGGCTCTGGGAGCACGGGTAGAGATTGCCGGACCCAGAGGCGTCAGGACAGTCGCCATTGAGGATCTTTTCGGTTCCTTGAGGACTATCCTGGAAGTCGATGAGATGGTAACCGAAATCCAGGTTCCTCAGCCTGCAGATGGGGCCAGGCAGACATTCCTCAAATTTAGACTGCGGGAGTCCGTTGATTTCCCCATCGTCAGCGTCGCCTCTGTTATAACTATCAAGGACGGTATCTGCCAAGACGCACGGATCGTATTAGGTGCGGTTGCTCCGGCACCGGTTCGGGCAACTATGGCGGAACAGGCACTAACGGGAAAGCCCATCAATGCAAAAACGGTGGAAGCGGCATCACAGGCAGCGGTGACAGGGGCAATACCACTCGAGAAAAACAGCTATAAAGTCACTATAGCCAGAGAACTGGTACGGCGCGCCATTCTACCGCCTGAAGTTATGGGGAAATGAGGTAACGATGCCAGATAAGAAAAACATAAATCTAGTGGTTAATGGTACGCCCTATGAGCTGCTCACAGGAAAAGATGTTTTACCTTCGGATACATTAGCCCAAACATTGCGAGATACCCTGGGTTGCCTCGGTACCAAGATCGCGTGCGACCGGGGGGCTTGTGGCGCCTGCACCGTAATCCTTAACGGGCAAGCTGTCCTATCCTGCACAACCCTGACTGTGGAGTGCGATGGAATGAGTGTTACCACTATCGAAGGGTTGGAAGATCCAAAAACAGGCCAATTGCACCCCTTACAACAGGCATTTATAGACCATACCGCCTTCCAGTGCGGCTTTTGTACTCCCGGCATCATTATGACCACCAAAGCCCTTTTGGATAAGAATCCCAACCCGACCGAGGATGAAATCAAGCAAGCCCTTGCCGGCAATTACTGCCGCTGTATTTCACACTACGAGGTGCTGGAAGCCATCATGGCGGCAATACGAGGGGAGAAGCATGGCTAGCAAGTATCGTCATATCGGAAAAGACACACCCCGCAAAGACGCGAGAGACATCGTTACGGGAAGAGCTCAATACATAGATGACGTGCGCCTGCCCCGGATGCTTTTCGGCAGGGCGCTCAGGAGTCCCCTTCCCCACGCAAATATAAGAAATATAGACGTCAGCCGGGCGGCAGCCCTCCCCGGTGTCAATGCTGTCTTAACCTATAAGGATGTGCCGGACTGGGAGTGGGGCATCCCCAGCCACATGAGGGTATTAGATAAAAAGGTGCGTTTTGTCGGTGATGCCGTAGCCTTAGTAGCCGCAGAAGGCTATGAGATTGCCGACGAAGCGCTGGAGCTGATCGATGTGGAATATGAGCCGCTGCCGACTTGCTTCGATGTCGAGGATGCCACTGCGCCGGGTCAACCTCAGCTATACGATCAGTACCCAAATAACATTATCCCCCAGATTACCAAGCTCCTGCAAAATGTCGTTCGCGGTGATGTTGAGAAGGGTTTCGCCGAGGCTGATGTAATAATCGAGGGCACGGGCAGCTATGAATGTTTCCCCAACCCTCTACCTCCCGAACCCCCCGGTGTTATTGCTTACTGGGAAAACCCGGATAAATTGGTGGTCTATACCGCATCGCAGTCCGTGGCTTTGAATAAGTATATCGGACAGCCTTTTATCGGCATGGCAGATATGCAGGTTATCAGCACACAGTGCGGCGGCAGCTACGGCACGAAAAATGCCAACCTGACGCCCATCGGCTATGCTGCTGTACTCTCACGGGCTACCAGACGACCGATCAAGCTTTATTACAGCAAGGAGGAGCATATCGCTGCCTACTCCCTGCGGATAGGGTCACGC
>DATKWL010000085.1:0-7751 GCA_035529555.1 Dehalococcoidia bacterium
CGTTTTTATATCACGTGTAGCTTTCATACTGTTTAATACTTCCTTTCTACGGGCTTCCACATGGTCATTGTTACCGGTGAATAGTCCAGCTTCGGCCCTTCAGGAGTATAGTGTGCCAGAGTATGTTTCTCCCAGTTAGCACCGTCGCGGTTGGGGAAATCGCGCCTTGAATGCGCTCCCCGTGATTCCTTGCGAGCCAGCCCGCCTACTACGATAGTCTCCGCCAGTTCAATCAGGTTAGTGGTTTCAATCACGTTAACCAGGTTGGTGTTGTACACCCGGCTGGTATCCTGAACCTTAACTCGCTTTATTCTCTGCTTCAACTCTTTTATCTTTTTCAGAGCCTCTTCCATCTGCGGACCCGTGCGATATACTCCCACATTGAGATCCATCATCTGCTGAAGCTCCGTGCGGATTAAATAAACATCCTCGCTGCCGTCGCCTTGCCCTATCTGTTTGAAGACTCGGTTTTCCTCATCCTGTACCTTTCTCTGTGAGAAAGGAGGTAATGACTTTTGCGCCATAGCGTATTTAGCTGCTTTCTCTCCGGTTATCTTGCCCCAGACCAGGCATTCAGCGGTGGAGTTGGAGCCGAGACGGTTCGCACCGTGCAGGGAGACGCAGGCTGCCTCGCCGGCTGCCCAGACACCTTTCACCGGGGTTGCCCCTTCTATGTTGGTATGGATGCCGCCCATGCAGTAGTGGGCTGCGGGACGAATCGGTATGGGCTGCTCTATAGGGTCGAGGAAGGCGAATTTGATAGTAACCTCTCTGATTAAAGGCAGGCGCTCGTTTATCTTCTGGGCTCCCAGATGCGTCAGGTCGAGGTGCACGTAGTCCATGCCCTCGGGGCTCTTGAAGCCCCTGCCTTCGAGTATCTCTGTTGTCTCAGAGCGGGAGACGATGTCTCGCGGAGCGGTCTCCAGCTTGGTGGGGGCGTATTTCTCCATGAACCGCTCGCCCTTATTGTTCCTGAGGTATCCGCCCTCTCCGCGGGCAGCCTCGGTGATGAGTATGCCCGACGGCACCAGGCCGGTGGGATGGAACTGCACGAACTCCATATCCTTGAGCGGTATCCCGGATCGGTAAGCCATAGCCATACCGTCGCCTGTAGCTGTGAAGGAGTAGGTGGTGAATCCATACATACGGCAGGCACCGCCAGTGGCTATGACCAGGGCTTTGCCTCTTATTATGACAAATTCGCCGGTGGTGAGGTTCCAGATGGTTATGCCCTGGAACACGCCGTTCTCTATCATGATGGAAGTGGCGTAGCATTCATCGTAGCGCGTGACCTTGGCATACCTCTGGAGCGTATCGTAGAGGGTGTGCATCTCGAAGAAGCCCGTCTTGTCCTCGGCGAAGACTGCTCTATCGAAGCTGTGTCCGCCGAAGGGCCTCTGGTTGATACGCCCGTCAGAACGCCTCGACCAGGGGATGCCCCAGTGGTCGAGTTGCACGATTTCCTTAGGGGCTTGTTCCACGAAAAGCCAGACCACATCCTGGTCGGCTAAGAAATCGCTTCCTCTTACTGTATCCCAGGCGTGAAGCTCAAGGCTGTCGCCGTCCTCGGGACGCATGACGGCAGCGGTGCCGCCCTCGGCGCATACCGAGTGGGAGCGCATAAGCTGGACGCGGGATATAATGGCTATATCCAGTTCGTCCTTACTCACCCTGGCAGCCTCGACTGCTGCCCTCAACCCTGCCAGCCCCGAACCCAGAATCAATAAATCATGGTTTTTTTCCATGCTATCATTCTCCAATAGCTAGTTTAGGCTTACAGGCTCGCTATTAAAGCACTGCTTCCTTGTGGCGCGCGCTGTGGCACTGGATATTTACCGCGACAGGCAGACTGGCGATATGGGCGGGGAAGGTCTCCACGTGCACTGCCAGCGAGGTAAACCTTCCGCCTGTTCCTCCCGGCCCCACACCGGTTGCGTTGATGCGCTGTAATAGTTCTTTCTCCAGCTCGGCGTTCTCCGGCTCTGAAGATGGTTTGCCTACTTCACGCAGCAGCGCCTTTTTTGCCATACCCATCGCCTTCTCGGCAGTGCCGCCGATACCTACGCCGACGATGGTGGGAGGACAGGGGTTGCTTCCTGCATCTTCCACTGTACTCACCACGAAATCCATCACACCCTGGCGACCCTGAGCGGGTTTGAGCACGGTAAAGCGGCTCATGTTCTCGCTACCACCGCCCTTGGGAGCAACGATAATCTTGAGCTTATCTCCGGGTACAATCTCGGTGTGAATGATGGCAGGGGTGTTATCCTTGGTGTTGACCCGTGCCGAGTATGGCTGCTTGGCCGCCGATTTACGCAGGTATCCTTCGGCATAGCCTTTCTTAACGCCCTCGTTGACTGCCTGATAGAGGTCGCCGTCGGTGATATGAGCATCCTGCCCTATCTCCAGAAAGACCACGGCCAGGCCGCAGTCCTGGCACAGGGGCATCTTTTCCCTGGCGGCGATTTTGGCGTTTTCCAGTATCTGGTCGAGGGTATCACGTCCTGCCGGAGACTCCTCCTGCTCACGCGCCTTTTTCAGTGCAGCCAGGACATCCTCTCCAAGATAGAAGTTAGCTTCCTGGCACAGCCGAGCCACAGTTTCGGTGATATCTTTTGTTTTGATTTCTCTCATGTTCGTAACCATTAGATTTTCATGATTTTGACCAGTTCCATCACGGCATCCGCCGACTTCTTCAACGCCGCGCTTTCCTCGGGCGTGAGTTTGACCTCGATAATCTTCTCGATGCCGCTCTTGCCTATCTTAACCGGCACGCCCACGAAGACGCCGTTAATGCCGTATTCGCCCTCCAGATGGGTGGAGCAGGGCAGAATCCGTTTCTTGTCCAGCATTATGGAGTCAACTATCAGCGCGGCTGCTGACCCCGGTGCATAGAAGGCGCTGCCAGTCTTGAGCAGGGCCACGATTTCTGCCCCGCCGTTGACGGTACGCTTGGCAATGGCGTCTATTTTGTCCTTGGGGAGTAGTTCGCTGAGGGGCACGCCGCTGACCGAGGCCAGCCTGGTGATGGGAACCATAGTATCACCGTGACCGCCCAGAATCAGAGCGTATACGTCCTCTACCGAGCAGCCCAGTTCCATGGCTACGAAGGTTTTGAATCTAGCGGTATCGAGTATGCCCGACATGCCCATAACGCGGGTGCGCGGGAATTTACTCACTTTAAGGGCCAGTTGCGACATGGCATCCAACGGGTTAGCCACCATGATGAGTATGCAGTTGGGTGAGTACTTGACAATCTGTTCAGTTACACTCTGCACTATCTTCATGTTGGTGAGCACCAGGTCGTCTCGGGTCATCCCCGGCTTTCTGGGCACACCTGAAGTGATGACGACAACGCTTGAGTTTGCAGTGTCCTCATAGTTGTTTGTGCCGATGATATTGGTGTCGTAATAACGGATAGGGCCGGTCTGCCGCATATCCAGCGCTTTGCCCTGTGGCATGCCCTCGATGATATCCACCAGAACAACATCGGCGTAATCGCGCTGCGCTATCACCTGAGCGCAGGTAGCGCCCACATTGCCGGCGCCGACAACAGTTACCTTGTTACGCATATTATCTCGCCTCCTTCAGCTTTTTAATCACAGCATCCGCCACGGCGGAGGTTGTAGCAATGGAAGGGTCGTTGGGGTCAGACTTGAGGTCGTAGGTGACGGTCTTGCCTTCGGAGATTACCTGGATTATAGCTCTCTCCAGCCTTTGGGCGGGCTTTTCCTCTCCGATGTGCTTGAGCATCATCGAGGCCGAGAGCATCATCGCCATCGGGTTTACCTTGTTCCTCCCGGCGTATTTAGGAGCGCTGCCGTGAGCAGGTTCGAAAACTGCAATTTTATCGCCAATATTAGCGCTGGGCACCACTCCTATTCCACCGACCAGCCCAGCGCACAGTTCCGAGACTATGTCACCATAGAGATTTGGCAGCACAATAATATCATAACGCTCTGGTTTTGTCACTAGCTGCATACAGAGGTTGTCCACGAGAGCGTCATCGAACTGTATGTCGGGGTAGTTCTTAGCTACCTTCTGGGCGACTGAGAGGAACAGACCATCGGTGAACTTCATGATGTTTGCCTTGTGTACGCAGGTTACTCTTTTTCTGCCATGAGTGCGGGCGTACCTGAAAGCGAAGGTAACGATTCTGCGGCTGGCCTTCTCCGAGATAGGCTTGATACTGATACCCGAGTCGGGACTGATTCTTTTCTGCAACTTATCGTCTATGAACTCGTTTAGCTCTTTTGTGTCCTTAGCCCCCTTCTGGAACTCGATGCCAGCGTAGAGGTCTTCGGTGTTCTCCCTGACTACCACGATATCGATATTTTTATATCTCGACTTGATTCCCAGGTAGGTTTTGCAGGGTCGCAGGCAGGCGTAAAGGTCAAGCTCCTGACGCAGGGAGACATTTACGCTGCGGAAGCCCGTACCGATGGGTGTGGTCACTGGCCCTTTGAGAGCGACTTTGTTCTTTTTGATAGACTGGAGCACCTCTTTGGGGAGTGGCGTGCCGTATTTCCTCAGGGCAGCCTCGCCGATTTGGTGCACATCCCACTCAATCGCCACGCCGGTCGCTTCCAGCGCTCTGGTGGTGGCTTCCGTTATCTCAGGCCCAACGCCGTCTCCGGGGATGAGGGTGATGTTATGAAGCACATGATTTCTCTTTATAATAGTCAGGCTAATTATAGCTTTGGGTGTGGGATGGGGCAAGTTAGGTATCTATTTTACTCGCTTTGGATGTTATCATCAAAAACCTATGCTGTTCTCGCGGATGATAACATCGACGAGAGCGGTAATAATGTGAAATGATACTTACCAGGCTCAAGCTTTCGTATCAGTCGGGTTCACCGTTTATCCACTTTAGCGCTGATATCATCTGTGGCATTCCGAGAAACAAATCTGGGCTTAGTGCCCTCAGGGCAAAGGGGTTATGGTAGATGTGTGCCGAATGAACGTGGGTATCATTAATCCATTTGAACCGATAAAAAAGCACCGCTGATACTCCCTCGTGGCGTCGCTTCCCCTCTCGCATAGAGGCGAAGAATCCGTTTGGCTTTCGGCGCTCAGTGGCCTGACCGCTGACCGTAAGGTTCCAAATCCTGTCACCGAAAAGGGCGTCAAGTTCATCCTTGGTTCTAACTGGGAACTCTCCTGTCCCATAGATAGCTATAAGGAATGGCATATTCATGTCGCCGTACTTTCCAGCTTTCTGTTCAAGGGCATCACGAACTCGCTTGCCGGTAGTGAGCGTCTGAACACCTGAGATGGTTCCACCAACACCTTCTAGTTCCGTCGAGTCTGAAGCTCTAGGAAGGATGATGATTTTGAGTGAATATGGCCTATTCTGGTGCACGTTTGAGAGGTCAAACTCTAAAATTTCGTCTGCCTTTTTTGCACGCTCTTCGATTTGAAGTCTAATTCTCCTGGCAGGCAAACTCGGGGGTAGGTCAGATTGTGGCTCAATGATAACGTTTCTCGATAATTTGCTTGTCAGATTATCGGCTAGCTGCCTCAATCTTTGCGTCTGTTGTGTGGTGCTTTGCTTATCAAAGACCGCCTTTGCTTCAACGAGGATTCGGTCGGCACCACGTATGACCGCGAAATCAGGCTTGTTCGGGCTTGTAGGCATTTCCGGCTCAATCTCGATGTCCCAATTATGGCTTTTAAAGTAATGGTGAAGGTATAGCTCAAGCCGCACTGATAAATGGGGATGGTCGTCGAGGTTGCTTTTAAGCCTTTGTTTCCAAGAAGTCTGGTGAGTTTCAGGCACTTCGGCCAGCCATGATAAAAACTCTCGTCTTGCTGCCACGAGTGGCGGATCATCACGCACTGTCAGGCGCTTCCATCCTCTTACGTCCCACATTGTAGCACCATTAGCTTGATGATCCTAATACGAGACAAGTTCCGAATCTGGATTTGAAATTTTATTAGGTTATAATTTGAAATCACCGTACTTCTTAATATAAGGCACGAGGCCGCCTTCGTCGAGGATTTTGAGCATGACGTCGGGGATTTTACCGGAGGTGAGTTTGGCGACATTAGTCAGGTCTTTTATGGTGCCTGAGGCGAGGTCTATCTCGAGCTCGTCGCCGTCGTTTATTTTGTCGGTGTCGCAGATAAGCACAGGCAAACCTACGTTTATGGCGTTTCGGAAGAAGATGCGCGCCACCGATTTCGCCAGAACGGCGCTGACTCCAGAAAGCTTCAGAATAGCGGGGGCGTGCTCCCGGCTCGAGCCCAATCCGAAGTTCTTGCCCGCTACTATGAAGTCGCCCTTTTTCACCTTCGAGGCAAAGGTGGGGTCGGCATCCTCCAGCACATGTTTCGCTAACTCAGAGAGGTTGCTGCGGAGATAGTTATACCTTCCCGGCTGGATGAGGTCGGTGGAGATATCGTCTCCGAATTTGAGGGCTTTTCCTCTGAGCATCTATACAAACTCCCTGGGGTCGGTTATCTCGCCCTTGATGGCTGACGCTGCAGCGGTAGCGGGACTCGATAGATAGATAAAGGCGTCGGGATTGCCCATCCTGCCCTTGAAATTACGGTTGGCAGTGGAGAGGCAGACCTCTCCGTCACCCAGTATGCCCTGATGCCCTCCCACACAGGCGGCACAACCGGGCGGTAGTATGATAGCACCTGCCTGAATCAGCGTTCGGACGTATCCTGCGCTCACGGCATCAAGAAGCACCTCCCTGGACGCAGGGGCTACCAGCAATCTGGTATCGGGATGGCGCTTTTTGCCCTTGAGAATACGAGCTACTATGGCGAGGTCGTCGAGGCGTCCATTGGTACAGGTGCCGATAAACACCTGATGCACTTTAGTTCCTGAGACCTCTGGAACAGGTGCCGTGTTATCCACAGTGTGCGGTTTTGAAATCATCGGCTCCAGTTTGCCGGCATCTATTTCAATGACCTGCTCATAGGTCGCATTGGAATCGGGTTGAAGCGGTCGCCACTTCTCTCCGCGGCCCTGGCTTTCCAGATATTTTCTGGTTATTTCATCCGAGGAAAAAAACCCGGTTTTTGCTCCGGCCTCTACCGTCATATTGGCTATGGTGAGTCGCTGCGATATGGGCATCCTGTCTATCGTGTCGCCAGCGAACTCCAGAGACATGTAGGTAGCGCCGTCAGCGCCGATTTTGCCAATTAAATATAGAATCAGGTCTTTGGCGCATACCATTCTGGGAAATCGACCGCTGACATTCACTTTTAGGCTCTCTGGCACACGGAACCAGGTTTTGCCCAGAGCGAAGGCGATGGCTGTATCGGTGGAGCCCATGCCGGTGGCGAAGGCGCACAGCGCCCCCGCGGTAACGGTATGGGAATCGGCGCCCACTATTATCTCGCCGGGGTTGGCGTAGAACTCAGCGGCGACCTGATGGCAGATGCCCTCGTCGATATCGGAGACGCATGCACCGCACTTTTTAGCGAAATTGCGGATGAGCAATTGGTCGTTGGCAAGCTCCTTGGTCGGCGTGGGCGCATTATGGTCGAGGAAGAAGATGGTCGAAGAGGGGCAAGCCAGTTTATCGAAGCCACAGGATTGGAACTGCCTTATTGCCAGGGGAGCAGTGCCGTCCTGGGCGAAAACAAGGTCGACAGGGGCGATGACTATGTCACCAGCGTGTGCATCAACGCCGGCCTTATCACTGAGGATTTTCTCTGCTAGCGTCTTCCCCATGTCCTCCAACCTGCACTAATCCAAAACTAAAGTAGGGGCGTTCAATTGAACGCCCCTACAG
>DATKWL010000086.1:0-4515 GCA_035529555.1 Dehalococcoidia bacterium
GTGGAGGCAGCAAGCCAGAAAGGGCTGCGCTATCCCTCGACGGTGAGGATAATTAGAGTAAACTGCCTCTCCAGAGTACACTCAGGCCTGATACTCAAAGCGTTTGAATTGGGCGCCGATGGCGTGATGCTCCTGGGCTGCGAGCAGGGTAATTGCCATTTCGAAAAGGACGCTGGACTCATTGAGCAAGAGTATCAAAAGACACAAAGCGTGCTGGAGCTGCTGGGTTTCAGGCAGGAGCAGTTAGCCCTTGCCCGTATGTCACGGGGCGATGGTGCAGGCTTCGTGAAACAGGTGATGAATTTCATCTCTGAGGTCGAGCAAACACAAACTTCTGTTTCACGGCAAGGTTAAGGATAAACTCAAATGTCTGACATGGAACGCGAGATAAAAGAGACAAACATCCGCCTCTGCCTGGACTGCGGCAAGTGCACTGTGGTGTGTCCGGTGGCGCAGAATGACCCGGATTTCAACCCGCGTCTCATAGCGAAAAGGGGAGTTGCACCGAATAACAACAGAGAGCCTGACGAGACGATATGGGCATGCCTGAGCTGCTATATGTGCGTGGAGCGCTGCAATTATCATGTAGAGTTCCCCCGGTTCGTTCAAGCTCTAAGGGCAGAGGCTTTTGCAGAGGGCGCTCAGGTTCAGTGCAGCCACGGCGGCTCATTTTATACACTGATGCGCATGATGTCCCGAAAAAACCTGCAGCAGAAGCGCCTGGACTGGCTGCCAAAGGATATCAAGCTGTCTGAGGATTACGAAACGCTGTTTTTCGTGGGATGCGCGCCGTATTTCGACGCCATGTTCAAAGACCTCGAGGTGAACACACTTGACGGAGTGAAAGGCGCGCTCAAGCTACTGAACCATGCTCAAATTCCATTCAATATCCTGGCCAACGAACGATGCTGCGGACGCGACTTGCTGCTGCAAGGTGACAGAAAGGGGTTCATGGCGCTGGCACGCGCCAACAATGAGGAGTTCGAACGTCTCGGCATAAAAAAGATTATCACTAACTGCCCTGAATGTTATTATACCCTGAAGGTAGACTACCCGAAGATGCTGGGAGGCTCGGGTATTGAAGTAGTACATTTGACGGAGGTTATAGCGCCGCTGATGCAAAGCGGGAAGTTAAACTTGGGCAAATTGGACAAAAGGGTTACCTATCAGGACCCTTGTACGCTGGGCAGATGCTCCAGGATTTTCGACGAGCCCCGCCAGATACTGAAGTCAACTGGATTGGAACTGGCGGAGATGGAGCAGAGCCGGGAAAAGGCGCTCTGCTGCGGGGCGACCTCCTGGCTGCAATGCGGTGCAGTTAACCGTCAGATACAAAAACAACGCTTAACACAGGCGGAGGCTTCCGGCGCGGAGATACTGGTGACCGCCTGCCCCAAGTGTCAGATACACTTGAGATGTGCCCAGAAAAGCGACGATGGCAAGAATTCCGGGTTAGAAATCATAGACCTGGCAGGTCTGGTAGCGCGGTCTCTGGACTAGGAGGTGACAAGGTTGGCTGGAGAGGAAATCAGAATAGGCGTATTTGTCTGCGATTGCGGGCTTAATATAGCTGGCTCGGTGGACACCGAGGTAGTACGCAAATTTGCGGAGAATCTCCCCAATGTAGTGGTCTCTGTGAGAAACAGGTATACCTGCGCCGACCCCGGTCAGGAGGAGATAAAGAAGCATATCCAGGAGCACAGGCTGAACCGCGTGGTGGTGGCTTCATGTACGCCCCGACTGCATGAACCTACATTTCGCAACTGCATCGCTCAGGCCGGGCTTAACCCCTATGTTCTGGAGATGGCCAGCATCAGAGAGCACGCCAGCTGGGTGCACCTGTATGACCGACAGGCGGCCACTGAGAAGGCTAAGGATATCGTCAAAATAGCGGTGGCTCGTGCCCGCCTGCTGCAGCCGCAGCAGGAGATGGTGATACCTGTCACCGACGCCGCACTGGTGATAGGGGGCGGTGTGGCAGGAATTCAGGCAGCGCTGGACCTGGCCGATTCCGGGCACAAGGTGTATCTGGTCGAGGAGCAGCCCTCCATAGGCGGCATCATGGCGCAACTGGACAAAACCTTTCCCACCATGGACTGCTCGATATGTATCCTCGGACCCAAGATGATGGATGTGGGACGGCACCCGCGCATCGAATTATTGAGCTACAGCACGGTGGAGTCAGTATCTGGCTATGTGGGCAATTTTAAGGTGCGCATACGCAGGAAAGCGCGTTTTGTAGACGAAACCAAATGTACCGCCTGCGGTAAGTGCTCTGAGGTCTGCCCCGTAGTGCTGCCCGATGAGTTCGAGCAGGGGTTTTCCTCCCGCAAAGCGGCACACATACCGTTTCCGCAGGCAGTCCCTTCAGCCTATCTCATCGATATGAAGCACTGTCTGGGCAACAACCCGATTGCCTGCGCCAAGTGTCTGGATGCCTGCGAAAAGCATTGCATAGACCTGAACATGCAGGACAAGACTGTAGAACTCGATATAGGCACCATAATTGTTGCCACCGGCATGGGCGCTTACGACCCCACTCCGCTGGATGAGTATGGCTATACCCGCTTCGATAATGTTATCACCAGCATGGAGTTTGAGAGATTGATATGCGGCGGCGGCCCCACCGATGGCCACCTGGTGCGTCCCTCAGACCGCAAAACGCCGAAGCGCATCGGCTTTATACAGTGTGTGGGCTCGCGGACGCTAAACCGTGGTAATCCCTACTGTTCCAACATCTGCTGCATGAACACCATAAAAGACAGCCTGCTCATCAAGGAGCATTATCCCGATGCCGAGATATATGTGTTCTATATGGATATCAGAGCCTTCGGCAAAGGCTTTGAAGACCTGTTCCGCCGCTCCAAGGAGCTGGGCGTCCATTACATCCGTGGCATGCCCGGCGATGTCTCCGAAGACCCCAAAACCGGAAATCTGCGGGTTAAAGTGGAGAACACCACGGCGTCCCGGATTGAGGAGTATGAGCTTGACATGGTGGTGCTCTCTGTAGGTCTGGAACCCAGAGGTCATCTCAAGCAGCTTACTACTATCCTGAACCTTTCCCAGACCAGCGATGGCTTCGTTATGGAGGCTCATCCCAAGCTCAGGCCAGTTGATGCGCCCACGCCCGGCATCTTCTTTGCCGGCTGTGTAGAAGCGCCCAAGGACATAAAGGACAGCGTGACACAGGCAGGGGCTGCTGCTGCCCGGAGCAGCATTATATTGAACTCGAGTTCGCTCACCAGCGAGGCTATCAAAGCGATTGTAGACCTGACCAAGTGCAACTCCTGCGGGGTCTGCGCCAAGGTATGCCCATACGGAGCGATAAAGGTCGATGTAAAAGCCAAGACCGGCGCCCAGATTACCGCTGCCGCCTGCACCGGCTGCGGCACCTGCGCCGCCGAGTGCAAATTCGATGCCATAACAATGCAGCACTTCAGCGATGCCCAGATTATCGCCATGATAGACGCCGCACTTGATGAAGAGCCGGAGAAAAAGATTATCTCCTTCCTCTGCAACTGGTGCAGCTATGCCGGAGGCGACCTGGCGGGCGTATCGAGGTTGCAGTACCCGCCCAACAACCGCTTCATCCGCACCATGTGCAGCGGTCGGGTGGCTGAGAAGTTCATACTGCATGCCTTCGAGAAGGGCGCGCCGATTGTCTTGCTCTCGGGATGCCATATAAACGACTGCCACTACATCAACGCCAATACCTGGACGAAGCGTCGCGCCGAGAAGCTATGGGAAAAGATGAAGAAGTGGGGAATACGCCCTGAGAGGCTGCAACTGGAGTGGATCAGTGCCGCCGAAGGATCGAGATTTGCCCAGATCATGCGCCAGTTGGAGGAGATGCGGAAGCAGGTAACCCCCGAGGAAATAGAGCATACCAAGAAGGTGCTCAAAGAACAGCGGCTGGCTAAGAAAAAGGCGGAGGAGGAAGAAAAAGTTCCCGAACCTTATGTATAAAAAGTAGGGGCACGGTGCACCATGCCCCTACAATCTAAATACGAGCTCTAAATTAGAACCCTGTTACGCATCCCGGAACTTTGACCAGCAATACAGGCACACAGGAAGAGCGCAAGACCTTCTCTGCCACGCTGCCATACGCCCATCTGCTGATTCCCGAACGGCCATGGCTAGCCATGACTATGAGGTCAATTTTGTTTTTATTAGCGTAATTTACAATCTCCTCGGCCGGCTTGCCCAGGCGAGATTCTGCCTTCACCTTAAATCCTTTGTCTTTCAGGCTTTGCTCCACATCATTGATGTACAGGCTGCACTGTTGCTGTGCGTTGCCAGTAAGTCGCTCTACATGTTTCTCCCAGGTCTTGCCTTTGCCCTCAGGGTAATCAGCGACAATGCTCGGCGAATCGCAAATCCGAAGCAGCACGATCTCTTTAACTATTCCACGCTCAGCAAGCTCCTCGACATGAGGCAGCACGCACTCAGCCAGCTCCGAGCCATCCAGAGGAATCAGTATCTTCTTGTACACTTAGCTACCTCCTTGAAACTTCC
>DATKWL010000087.1:0-6744 GCA_035529555.1 Dehalococcoidia bacterium
TGGTCTACGGTTATAACCATCCCATGGGCCCACTGGCGCTGGCTGACCTGGTGGGATTGGATACCCTTCTCTATGTATGCGACTCGATATATGACGAGTTTAAAGACCCCAGATGGGCGGCGCCTTTGCTGCTGCGGAAAATGGTCAAGGCAGGGCATCTGGGACGCAAGACGGGCAAGGGGTTCTACGATTACCCTGGGAAGTAGAGGTTGCTGGGGGCACGTCTTTAGTTGACATAATGTTAGAGGGCTGAAAAAGTTACCGGGGTAGGAGCCTGTCTGAAGCTGTATTGAAGCTACTAAGTGCCGCGTTTTTTGTAGTCGGGGCAGTACGTTGCGTTTGGCCTCGCTGGATTGTGGCAGGCGCTGCGCCAGTCCCAGGCACAGCTATCGCAGAGGATAGTTTTCATTCCCAGCGCTCTTTTAACCCTTATTTTGAATCTGTCGAACCAGTTGGGCTTCATATCTCTATTGTACTATATCTTTTATCAATCAGCTATCAGCATTCAGCGGTCAGCCTAGTTTTAGGGTAGCTTGGAGCATCTGCTCCAATTGGGATTTGTAAGTTGTGATTTGAGATTTTTCACCTGGAGGTGAAACAATGCCTATAATAAGGATTGAAATGTGGCCTGGCAGAACCCATGCCCAGAAGGCGGAGCTGGCGCGTGTCATCACCGAGGCCATGGTAACCATAGCCCACACCACGCCGGAGGCCACCACAATAGTCTTTCAAGATGTGGCCAAGGAAAACTGGGCTCAGGGCGGCGTGCTGGCATCCGACGCCAAGAAGTAAGCCTCTAAATTACGTAGCAGAACCTCTGTAGTGGCCCAAAATGCCTCTGAAAAGGGCAGCGAGCCCATTTCCCCATGCCGCAGCCAGAATTCCACTAACCTGTAACGCCCCTGGACCCTTGCCGGTTCGGGGGCTTGCTTTCTGTAGTCTCATGGTCGCACTATAAACCTTATGTAAATAAGATAGCTTCGATTTTTGCAGGTTTTTTATCAGTCAATAAATGGGACTTCTTTTTAGGCTCAAAACGAAGCTATTTGCGCTTCCCTGAAAACCGGAAAGTCAATTTCACGGACTGTGGCACCACAGAAAACTATAAAATAACCTCCGCGTGCTCAGCGACCTCAGCGGTTAACCGGACCCGCAACCCTGAAAACCCGAGAATCAGGCTACATGCCCTCCGCTGTCTCTGCGGTTGAACCTCACACCGAACCTGCAAAGCCCTAGAATTGAAAATTTAGCCCCTTAACCGTAAAACCCGACCTTTGGTATGTCTGAAGCCTGAACTGAATACAGGGTTGCCGTTTTTTTGGGGTTTGAGGATTTTTGGTAGTGGGCTGTTTTTGACAACCCGTGCCGGCACCAGGGTTTTAAGACCTCGACATAATTATGTCCGGGTCTTGACTGTTGAGGAGATGTTGGGTTTTGAGCATGTTGATCCAATTAGTTGTTGTGAGATTTTTTCGTCGGTGGTTTTTTATATTTAGTTGGTGGTTTATGTGGCATGGGGCTATTCCACATATATTGAATCAATAAGGCCTTAATAATGTTATGTAAAGTTATTAAATAATAGAAGGTTAATAGGGTGAAATTGAATCGGAATCCAGACGTTTCGTACCTGGGCAAGAAGGGAGAAGGCATGAGAGGATTTATTTAAGAAAAGGCGGTGGATTTCGCTGCGCTACTCCACCCTATAAGGCTTAATAGATAGAATAATTGGTGCTGTTTGTGTAATTCGCTCGCGATATTTATACTAGTTTCTGAGGAGCATGGTCTTATAGGCGGAGAACTATGATTATAAATATGATGCAATTTAGATTAATTTCGCAGCTTATTCATTCTTTCGTGCTGCCTGAAGTAGAGGACAGGATTAAGTCAGGTAAAATCAAGAAGAAGGACTTACCTATCGTGTTGGAACAATTTAGGGTTATCCAAAGGAAACTTTCAAATGGAAGCGTGGCAAATATTGTTGAATTGAATAAGGAAGTTAATTTAATTGCGCAGATTAAGCTCAAAGAAGGAGTTGCCAAATCTCCTGGTGAGCCTGTGACTCGAAATGAGATTGAATTAGATCAGTGCTTCATTGCCCCTCCCGTCTATGACGGAAAGCCAGCAGCGTATTTTCTATGTCAATGCTTATTCGTTGACTATTTGATACTTTTAGATCTTCGGCCAAACGCACCTGACTTCACGGAGCAAGAAATACAAGAGGTTAAAAACCGCTATCCAATTGAGGATTTTTTAAATCTTCAAAATTATAAAATGCTTGTAGAGCCTATTAGTAAATTGGGAGTTCTATCAGATAACAATTGGCCTCCCGCTCCTGGATACTACCCACAGGTGTTATTGGAGCTACACAAGAATCCAACAGCTATAACAAGTCCCAGTTTCTTAAACACAGTGTCTAGTGCTTATGGGCATACACATTGGGATGAACATTTTGCGTTCTGGGAGGAGACCAAATTCTTTCCTGACAGGCTTCCGTACCTAAAACGGGCCGTGGCTGCTCATTTGAATAAGGACTACATAGCATCAATATACATTATTGTTCCTCAATTCGAAGGTATAATGGGAAGCTACTTAGCCGAATGTGGGCATAAACCAAAGGGGGACTTCACAAATTACGTTAGAGATCTAAGAAAACTAATTTTGTCTCGAAAAATCCTACTATTCCCAAGAGAAATATTTGAAACAATATTTGGCTACTTAGAGAATGGCTCATTTTGGAAGAGTACCCGGACAATAAGCACACCGCATTCTACCATAAATCGGCATGGTATAGTTCATGGGCTTTCCTCAGGTTTTGAGTGTGAAGAAATATCTCTTAAATACCTAATTTTGCTTGATTCTTTGGCTTTTGTTTTACTTCAAGACAGAATGTTGCGGGGATCAATTTAGAGAATTATCAGCAGTTTTAACTCAAATCAGGGCTTATGAAATCTAATTATGACTAAAGTATGACAATTTTTAATTTTAAAGGCTCCTTTTCCCTAGAAGAGAGGTCTTTAATAATTCTGATGGAGACGGGGGCGAGACGAACTCCGCGCCGTGCAGAGCTACTTCGCTGGGAGGCTGGCCGCATGTTTGCCGGCACGCCGACCGGAGAATATACAGTCCGAAATGGAGATGCCGCTGCCAAAGTAGCCATTGCTACAGACTCCCACGGCATTCCGCCCCACGGCATAGAGACCATCGACGGATGAGCTGTCGCTGCGCAGTATCTGGCCGGTCTTCTCGTTCACAACAAGGCCACCCAGAGTCATCGATGCGGTAGGTATCCCACTCCTGGACTTGAGAGAGCAATCAACGGCGTAGAAAGGCGGCGTATCCTGAGGCACAAAGCGCTTCTCTGTCTTGCCCAACGGGTCGGGTTCCCGCTTACCGGCAATGGCATTGTATCGGGACATGGTCTGTTCCAGAGCGTCCGGCGATATCTTGAGCTTGGCTGCCAGCTTCTGGAACGATTTGGCCTTCTTGCGGGTAAGGCGCAGCATGGGTATCATGGTTAGCTTCTGGAATGCGGCACACTGCTCGCCTATCTTGCTCACCGCTTCCTTGTAGGTCTTGCTGTCGAAAATCAGGTAAGCATAGCCGCCACTGGCCACGATATAGTCCCCCTGCTTCGCCCCATACAGGTCTTCGCTGCAAATGCGCTGGGCCTTTTTGTCAACCAGCACTCCCTGCATCAGAGCCTCCGGAGGAACATAGAACCGCCAGGCGCTCATTTTGTCCATGTGTGACGTGACTCCCCCAGCGCTCACTCCTAAACGGATTCCCGCACCGTTATCGCCATAGGTGCCCAGAGGCAAACAGTTCAGGTAAATGGGAGCGCACTCTTTGACCATCTGCTTATTGAAGATAAAGCCTCCAGCCGCCAGAATGACAGCCTTGCGAGCCCGCGCACGATAGGGCCTTGCCCTCAGCCTTATGAGCAGCTTATCTATATCGTGGAGCAGCTTTGCCAGGGGAGGTACATAGGTAGTCAGCTTGGCATTGATATATGAGATGGCACCATGCAGACGCGACGTAATGCCAGGCGATATAGATATGCCTTCAACACCTGTGACTCGCCCGTCATCAGCAAAGACCAGCCGCTCCACACGGGTCTGGCAACGCACCTGGATTCCTTGTTGTTTACGAACGGCCTTTTCCAGGGCATGGAAGAGTGTAAGGCCTGAGATGCCTTTTCCCCTGGCGCGGTGGCCGCGCGGCGCTGGCTTCGCATTCGCCTTGTAACTGCTGTGGTTCTCGTTGCCGGAGAAGTATATATAGTATTTATCGGTAGGATAGGACGTTTTGAAGGGACACATGGAACCCTCGAAAGGGACGCCCTCCTGGTCCATCCAGGCAATCATTTCCGGAGACTGTTCGCAGAAAAGACGCAAGGTCTCGTCCGTAACAACATCGCCTACCTCTTGCTTGAGATAGCGATACATCTCCTCCGGCGTATCTTCGTATCCGGCAGCTTTCTGGTATGGTGTACCACCGCCTGCATAGACGATGCCGCCGCTGGCTGCTGTGGCTCCACCGCCATGAAAGCGGTCCACTACCAGCACTGAGGCTCCTTGCTGAGCTGCCTCCAGAGCTGCCGCCGCGCCAGAGCCACCAAATCCAACTACGATGATATCGGCTTCAGCATCCCACTTGCGATTCTCCTGCTTCTCAGCCATGTTGTATGCACTCTCCTTGGCCGTTTTTGTATCAATGGTTTCAATGAGGCGCATGATAGCAGTAGACTGAGGGATAGTCAATCACGGACGACTCTGTCCGTGATTAGCGGTTTGTTAACGGTCTTTCAACCCCCTCTGGCTCCCCCAGTCTTGGGGGAGGAAGGAAGATTGGGGGGTTCCCCCAAACCCCCTGGCAAAGGCGCTCTGCCCCTCTGCACTCCCCATAAACTATGTGCAGGCTCTATAGCCTCCCTAGCTTTCGGAGGAGAACGGGAAGATTGGGGGGTCCCCAAACCCCCTAGCAAAGGGGCTCTACCCCTCTGCACTCCCCATAAATTATGTGCAGGCTCTCTGGCCTCCCCAGCTTTCGAAGGAGAACGGGAAAATTGAGAGACACCCCAAGTCCCCTGGCAGAGGGGTAAATTTCCTCTGCGCTCCCCTGTTCAGAACCATCCTCCGGGGCGAGTTGCACTTTCACCAAACCCAATGCAAACAAAAAGGCCTCTCTTTCACAAGGAGGCCCTGATGATTTCTGGTGGAGACGGGGGAGAGTCGAACTCCCCGTCCAGAAGAGCGCTCTTCAGAATCTCTACAAGCTTAGACGGCTGTTTTTTCTTGCCCTGCCGCTATCCGCCGACTGATTACGGCAGAGCCAGCCGATAGGTCTTAGGCGACCCTTACCGGCATCGGGGTCGCAGCACCTCGACATTTCGGCGCCCGCTCCCCAACCCATCGAGGAGAGGTCAAGGCGGGCGTAGCTGCTTAATTAGGCAGCTAGGGCGTATTGTTTTTCGCCAGTTACTTTTTTTGCCACCTTTTTACGAGGTTGATGGCGCCTCGGCTTGCAACTCCGAACCGCAACTCCCCTGTCGAACCACACGTCCCCATTTGCTAGCTTTCAGCTCTCAGTTTGTGGGAACCATTTACTGACTGCTGATAGCTGACGGCTGACAACTAATAAAATGCTACCGTTTTTTGCGTTCTTTGAAGGCTCGTTGCATCTGGCGCTGGTCGTCTCGCAGGGCTATCGATTCGCGTTTATCGTACTGCTTTTTGCCCCTGGCGAGCCCCAGTTCTACCTTCGCTATTCCTTTTTTAAGGTACAATTTCAAGGGCACCAGTGTCAGCCCTTTTCTCTCCACCTCACTGCGCAGGTCTGTTATCTCCCTCTCGTGCAGCAACAGCTTGCGCGGCCTGGTCGGCTCGTGATTGTATCTGTTGCCGCCCGGATAAGGGGAGATATGGGCGTTCAGCAGCCAGAACTCACCGTCTCTGGGACTGGCATAGGCGTCTTTGAGGTTGACCCTGCCGCCACGGATGGACTTTATCTCGGTGCCGGTGAGGACCAACCCCGCCTCCACGCTCTCCATGATATGGTAGTCGTGATACGCCTTGCGGTTGACGGTGATTATTTTCTGGTTCATAGCTTACTATAACAGAATTCACTTATTATGTCAAGTGGTATAACTGTCCTTTTGCAGGATATTTCCTGCATCTCATTAAACATCAACCCCTCTGGCTCCCCTACACTGATATTCTAATCCCCCTGGCCCCCTTTAGAAAGGGGGGATTTAAAATGGAGAGGGGCATCCGCCTCAGGCGGATGCCCCAGCTGAAAGCTGATGGCTGAATATTAATCCCGGGCGCCTACAATAACCATGCCTGAGATGCCGCCGCCGGGAAGGCCGCCGTAGTTCTGAGCCACGCCGATTCTTGGATTCTTCAGTTGGCGAGCCTCTGCTTTGCCCCGCAACTGAAGCCATGATTCGAACAGCATCCTCAGCCCGGTGGCGCCTACAGGGTGTCCGAAGCATTTCAGGCCGCCGTCTGTGTTGACAGGTATCTCACCGCCGATATTGAATGTGCCTGCCTCCAAATCCTCTCTGTATTTTCCTCTGCCGGTGAAGCCGAGGTCTTCGCAGATTATGGCCTCGGTGATGGTGAAGCAATCGTGTACCTCAGCGATGTCAATCTCTTTGCGCGGGTTTTTGATAGCTGCCTCTTCGTATGCCATCTTGCCCGAGCGTACAATCGCTTCGATGTGCACAAAATCGTAATCGCTGGG
>DATKWL010000088.1:0-5335 GCA_035529555.1 Dehalococcoidia bacterium
GCCGGGAGCAATATGGTCGAGATAGGGATGTGGTGGAGCAAAGCATCTACGAGCGTACAGGGAAACGCATTGAGCAAACAGGGCCTGTTCCAGCAGGGGGTATCGTACGGAGAGATAAAAGAACCTGAGCCCGTGATGGTATAATTGCCCTATGACCAAGCGCAAGCGACGGCCACCACACGCACGCCCTGCGAAGCCAAAGCCAATTCGGCTGACAGAGAACGATAGGCGGATCTTAGAAGCCATTCATGCATTTGATGGCATGATGAGCTTAGAGCAAATTGACCGCCTGCGTTTCAATGGAACGGGTGGCACGTGGCCCAGGGAGCGAATGCGGGCACTTTTTGATCACCGGTATGTGAATATGCCGAATACCGCCAATGCCCATCGGGTGCCAGCGGGCGAAACCATTTACTTTTTGGATGTTGAGGGTGCACGAGTTGTCGCCGATCTCTATGGAGAGTCTCTAAAAGAATTTACCTGGCGCAAGCAACCACGCATGCATCTCATCTCCCATGACTTGGCAGTGAATAAGTTTCGCATTGATGTAAAGTTCTCCGCCTTGACAGCGGCAACCTTAAAGCTTCATCAGTGGGTGCCAGAAAGCGAGTTTTGGACAGACATGGATGTGGTGACATATCAGACGAGGAAAGGTAAAAGCAACACCAGGGGTATTCGCCCAGACGGATTTTTCACCATTCGCCGGGCTTCCCCGGATGATCCTGGCGCTGACGAAGAATATGCTTTCTTGCTCGAAATAGATAAGGGGACGGAGGACAATCCGCGCTTTGCCCGGGACAAGGTGCTTCCCGGCATAGCCTATCTTAGCAGCCAGGTCTACCAGGAACGCTTTGGGGTAAGCTATGGACGCTGGCTGGTGGTGACAACAGGTGAAGACCGTCTAGAAAATATGCGGGAGCAAGCAGAGCGAAGTGGCGGGGAAGACCTATTTTATTTCACAACATTTGACCAGGTGTCTCCGGAGTCGGTGTTGACCCAGCCAATTTGGAAGCCGGCAGGTACAGACAAAGCAGCTCCCATGATACCCAACCCATAGACACCGCTTTTTGTCAGTGGGGCCGCCGACGATCCTCAGCTCAAACCCCTGCGACCAACCCCCCCGCGGCCACCTGATGATTTGGCTGTTGCTTGCGAGAAAGCCTCGTTGCTGTTGACTCGGTGGCCAGGTTCACTGACTTACCATATGTTTGAAGTAGCGGTACTTTGAGTTGTTCTAACCCCTCTCGCTTGATATCTGGCGCAGGCACCGTCAGAGTTCGCAGTGATATCACCCGGTCGCTCTCCGGCGGCAGGACCACCACCTCACGGCGAGCCTGCCTTCGTATTGACTGGACAAACATCTCCTTTTGCTCCATCAAGTTCTCGTAATAGGGATGGGTTCGTTCCTGAGCCTGTGAGTCAGCAACCTGGTGCTTTATCTTCTCTGGATCCGCCACAAACAGCTCCTCTGCCACCACCCTGGCGGTCTTAGTGCCGCTGCCAAAGACCACCTTTATCTGCGCCTGGTCCAGGGCGCCTTCCAGCCGCGTATTGCCCAGCTGGTGCCAACCTTGATGGGCCAGGCAGAGGCGCAGACCCATCTTACGTACCTCGGACAGCATCTGGGCCAGCACCTGGGCCGAGCCTTCGTTGGCCACAAAACGCTGGAATTCATCAAGGACACAGAACCACGGCTTCCGCTGGTGTTCTTCCATTTCAACGCGCGTCAAGGCCGCTTGCTCCAGTTGCACCGTCAGCATGCTACCCAGCAAATCCCGCGTCTCATGATCACAAGTGCCCAGGTTGACGATGAGGATCTTTCCCTCATCCATGATTTGGCGCATGTTTAACCGGTTCTCATCATCGCCGAGCATCACCTTGAGAGAATCATTGAGCGTCAGGGCTGTCACTTTGTTGAGCAGGCTCTCAATTCGTAAGGCCTGTTCATTGCCCCACTTGTCAAAACGCTGGCGGAAGAAGGCCACCACCTCTTCATTCTGACTTTGTTCGACCAGGCGCTCCCGAAAGTCCCTATCCATTAAGAGCCAGGGTAGCTCAACCACCGAGAGCCGATGTTCGATCAACAACAGGAGGGCATGCAGGGCAACGTTCTTGAACTGCGGCGCCGCGGCCAGGCTCTCGCTCCAGGTTCGCTGGAAGGCTTCAATAACATTTGTCGCTATGGTGTAAGGCCTGTCGGAGCCGGCCAGCATATTCATCGGAATGAAGTAATCCCCCCGCCCTGGCTCGCAGTAGATGACCCTGGCTGCATTTTTTGGATCGGCTAACCATGGTCGCCCGGTTGATGGTAAAGGATGGAAAGCCAGCAGCTTGAGCAGGTTGTTGGCCAGGTCGCCATGGGGGTCGATCAGGCCAACCCCTTGACCGAGAGTAACCAATTGCCAGATGAGCCCTTCCAGGAACTTGCTTTTACCTTTACCCGACCGTCCAACGACATAGATGTGGGTGTCTAGCTTCTTAAGGGGAACCGTGTACTTGCGCAGACCCAGGTCGCGACCCAGGGCAAAGGGTCCTAGAGATCCAATGGTAATTTTTGGTCCTTTGGACAGCAGATCCATGTTTGATATTAAAACATATGAAAACAAATTGGGAACAGGGAATATGCACTGCGGCGATCTAGATTAACCTAAATATCTGCCGATGTATCGGGCCGAGCCCCGGCTCGGCCGTTTAATACGTATAATATTTGCGCTATCGGTATAGTAGGTACTCTAGCCAGGCAGCGTCTGGCATCGTGCTATTTGTTGCCCCCACCGCCAGTTGGGAACTGCCGGTAATGTGACTATGAACTTATAAGCGGGAAGAGGTTTGAGATGAGTCTCAGATGTTGCCTGTTGGCCGTTTGTTTTTCTTTACCTGGTCGATGATTTTGTCGGCTGCCGATAATGCCTGGGTCTCTTCGGTCATGTTGGCCAGCCCCAGCTTGAGCAGCACAACTATCTCATTGTTGAGGCTCCGGAAATGTTTTTCAGCCCTTTTTTCGACGGCAGAACGCAGGTTGTCTGGCCATCGTAGGGGGAATCTTTGAACGTAATTCACAGTGATGTCACTGTAACATCTACTTGACATAATGTCAACCAGATGATACCATAATAATATCAGAATAACATCAACCTGATGTTATTTACAGGAGCGGGAGGGGGTGAGAACGATGAGACAAACTAAAACATTTAAAAGATATAAGACCGTTGTTCGTAACGGAAAAGACGGTCAGACCATGATTGCGTACTACGAGACGCCGATTGTCACCTTTGATAAACAGGAGATTGTCTTAAAGACCGGCAAATGGAGGACCCGAACGACTATGACCAGAATGAATCAGGTTAGCCGCCATTTTCGTTTGGGATATCGAGTAATGCGGAAAGAAGCCAACTGGTTTGTGGAGTATCAAGAGAAAACACATGGCTTTACGTCTGAGCAAGTAAGATTGGACAGGAGGAGCGGGGAAGTAAAAGCGATGAGCTGAGGTTTAATAGAGCAGCTAATGCCAAGCGGTTAGCTGCTTAACCAAGACCTTGAGTTTGAAATTATCCAAATGAGTGATCTAAAAACAGAAAGGGGGTGAGAAAATGTGGGAGCAAACCTATACCTAAATAGCAGTTTCAAGAAAAACTACGACAAGTATGGGCCCAAAATCGAACATTGGGCGTCCAGAAGAGATGCTTTGTGGAAGGCGGGGAAGGAAAAGGAGGCTAATGAGGCACAGAGGAAAATGGTCAAATACTTCGCTAAGATGCAAGAACAGTGGTATTTCAGAGACAGCTACAATGACACCAGTTTGTTATGGTTGTTTGATATAAGTTGGTGGGTCGACGTGCTGGATGTACTGACAGACGAAAACACAAATATGAGTCCTAGCAACGCGAAACGATTCCTGAACATACTTAAGGAGCACGAGAGCTATTTTGAGACTAACTTGAAAAGAGTAGATGTTACCTGGAGCGGATCGCGAGCAGAGATTGAGAAGTACTTTAGGGGCAAGTATGAGAACCTTAAGAACTTACTGAAAGAAGCCATAGACAAGAAGGAGCACATTGAGTGCATGCTATGAGCGAGAGCCTACCAATGCTAAATGCCTCTTGGTAGGCACAAAAAAGGATGATTACGCTGCAGAAGTGAGTTTTTACAGTGTAGCCGGTTGGAGCATCAACGGCTGCACAACCAAGAACTTTGGTTTGATATTATCTAATTGATTGATTACAACAGAAAGGGGGTGATAAAAAATGGATTACCAAAAATTGATCTTGGTCGGTAACGCAACAGTCGATGCCGAGCAAAGGACATCCAAAAAAGGTGATGTTAGCTACACAACCTTTAGTGTAGGTGTCAGCGAGGGTAAGGACAAAACAACGTTCTTTCCCATCACGGTATTTGGCAAACACGGTGAAGCCGTGGCCAAGTACATTACCAAGGGCCGCCAGGTCCTGGTAGATGGCCGAATTACTGTAGGCGACAATGACCGCTTTAACGTTGTTGCTGACAGAGTGCGTTTCGGTATGGAACCGAAACCAGCGACCAAGACAGAGCCGAAGAAAAAGAAGGCTAAATAACTCCATTGGCTGCAGGGGGATCTCCAACCCCCTGCAGCGTACGGCAGATCCCACCCACCCCCGAGAGCGCAAATATTAGAGCCGGTCCCCCCTTGTGACCCCGGGCGGCACTCGCTTCGAGGCCGCCGTATTGGCACGCCCGCCTACCCGCGTAAAGGATTTGCCCCTTCGCTGTCTCCGGGTTCCTCCTTGACGCGCTTCGGCACGCGTGCGGAGACTCTGATAACGGAGGAAATGACCTCCGCAAAAAGACAGAAAATAACGACAATTGGAGAGGGGGTGAGAAAGATTGATTAGTATACAGGCCTGGCCGTTTCAGTTATTGAAGTGGGTTGAGTTTGTATGCTATGCTGATTTGCTATGAAAGATGAACAGGCACTTACAAGATCTGAGCTAATAGCTGTACTTGAAGAAGTGGGAGTTGCTACCAAAGACGATGTGAAGAAGGCAGTTTATAAGACGGTTTCTGAAGCCACAGATGCAATTTTAGTGGGCATGGAAGGAATGGATGAAGAGGTTCGAAAAGAGATTAGAGCCAGTTCTGATGCGATAAATACCCGTTTGAGCGGGATAGAAATTGAATTGCGCGGTTTGAAAAACGACATTGATGGCTTGCATGCCGAGCTCTCAGATTCCGCTTCGAGGAAAGAGCTTAACGAATTGAAGACAAGGGTTGCTAAATACCACCCATTATCTTAGGCGCAGGGCCGCAATACCCTGCTTAGACCTTTATGACAGAAGGAGAGAGACAAAATCAAGAGGGG
>DATKWL010000089.1:0-4240 GCA_035529555.1 Dehalococcoidia bacterium
GCCTACCATTGGACGAACATTGGCATCACGACATGAATGTACTTGTCGTCGCCGACGGGGCGGATTACGCCTGGGCTGGAGGATGTTGTGGTCTCCAGAGCTACCTCGTCCTTGGTGAGGACACCCAGCACATCCATGAGGTACCTGCTGTTGAAGGCAATTTTGGATTCCTCCCCCTCCACAGCAGCATCTACCTCACCCACATTATCGCCGATTTCCTCGGCACGGGCTGAGACGGCTATCTTGCCTTTGCCATCCTTGGGTATTATCTGAATGCGCACAATCCCGCTGCCATCCCTGGCAAATATGGAGGCGCTCTTGGTTGCTCTCAAAAACTCGGGAAGCTTGATGACAGCCCTGGTGCTATAGCTCTTGGGTATGAGCTGGGAGTAGTTGGGGAAAGAACCCTGGATAAGCTGGGAGACCATTTCGATATTTTTAAGTTTGCATAGAACCTGTGTCTTCTGAGAATTGACGGTGAGCTCTACAGGCTCATCGTCGCCTATGAGGCGGTTCAATTCATTAAGCGAACGCGCCGGAATAATGACCGCCATTTTAGCGCCAACAGACGATGCCAGAGCCACCTTGTGTACCGCCAGTCGGAAGCCATCGGCTGCTGCCAAAGTAAGTTGTTTATCCTCAAACTCCGCCTGGACACCGGTGAGAACAGGTCGTGACTCCTCTGAGGCCGCTGCAAAGACTACCTGGCTTATCGCCAGCCTTAAATCGGCGGGCTTTACCTTGACGGTAGTCCCCTCGGCAATCTTGGGTATGGCAGGGAAATCAGCGGCATCCAGCCCGCTGATATGCGCCTCGTGGCGGGCACACCTCAACTCAAGGCTCTTGGTACGAGTAGAGAGGGACATATCAACCCGGCCGCTGGGGAGAGAATTGACGAAATCCGTGACCAGTTTTGCGGGAACGGTAATAGAGCCTTCTTTCTCTATCGTGCCAGGAATCCAGCAACTCGTGGCAATCTCCAGATTAGTTGCTGCCAGTTTGAGCCGGTTGCCCTCCGTCGCTATTAAAACATTATTGGTTATGGGCAGGACAGCTCTTGTCGCCACTGCCCTTCCCACTACTGCCAGGCCTTTGCTTAGGTCCTCTTGAGCACATGAAGCTTTCATAATTCACCACCCAGGGAATAGTGGGAGTAGTATACCCTGCAATTGTCCAGACAGTCAAGTAGCAGAAAAAGGGACTCCATCTATCTCAAATTTGCGTTGCCAGCTTCAGGGGGCTTGAACCAGCTCCGATACAGTTCCATAATCACAAACTTGTTCCCTTTGCTAGTCATATTGCCGCAGATTACAAACCCACATTTCTGGAAACAACGCTGTGCCCTGATGTTCCAGTCCAGAGTGTCAAGATAGAGCCTGTCCAGGGTCAACTCTCCGAAGACATGCGATATCAGAGTCATTATGGCATCGGAACCGTAGCCCATGCCCCAGTATTGACGGTCTCCGATTATAATGCCTACCTTAGCTTGATTCTTATTCCAATCAACATCGTAATACATACAGTTCCCGATATGAGTTCCGTCAATGGTATCTATAGCAAACCAGCGTCGATCCTCATGGAATTGTCGCAACTGCTCGGAGTAATAGAGCATGAATTCCCGGAAAGATAATTTGAGGGGTATAACAGCGTCATAGCGCGCGAGTTCAGGGTCAGACCTCCATTCATAGTCATTAGAGGCATCGCTGAGCCTCTTTTCGCGCAATACAACTTTTTGCCCAGTGAGTATCTGCGTGTTCTCTATCATACGATTAGAATTCTAGTCCTCGGATGACTGTGAGTCAACATACCTCCTCTCAAATTGAACTTGTACTGAGTTAACCTGTGGGCTATAATGATAAGATAATGCAAAACGAGGCTAGATGACTTATGGCAAGTAAACGAGACTATTACGAAGTACTCGGCGTCGACAGGAACGCCTCCGATGACGAGATGAAAAAGGCTTTCCGCAGATTGGCATTTCAATACCATCCTGACCGAAACCGAGAGGATGGTGCCGAGGAAAAATTCAAGGAGGTCAAAGAGGCTTACGAGATACTGAGCGACTCACAGAAGCGAGCCACTTATGACCGCTTTGGACATGCCGGTGTTCATGGATTCGGCAGCCGGGGCTTTGAGGGCTTTGATTTCGGCGGCTTCGGTGATATATTCGATACCTTCTTTGGCGGAATGACGGGCACAGCCCGCCGTACGGGCCCTCAACAGGGCGCGGACCTGAGCTATAAACTCACCATATCTTTCGAAGAAGCTGTTTTTGGCTGTGATAAAGAGCTGGAGGTCGTGCGTACCGAGATATGCTCTGTTTGCAGCGGAACAAGAAGCGAGCCAGGCAGCCAACCAACCAAGTGCCCCAGCTGCAACGGGACCGGCGAAGTACGCCGTACTCAGCGCAGTGTCTTCGGGCAGTTCATAAATGTAACCGCCTGCAGCCGGTGCAACGGCGAGGGCAGGATTATCCTCAAGCCCTGCCCCCGATGCAATGGACAGGGCAAAGAGCGCATTACCCGCAAAATAGCCATCAAGATACCGCCCGGAGTGGACGAAGGCACTCAAGTAAGACTTAGCGGAGAAGGGGATACCGGCAGGCAGGGTGGCCCTCCAGGAAATCTTTATGTTACCCTGGCGGTGCGAAAACACAAGTTTTTTCAGCGAGAAGGTGACGATATTCTTTACGAGCTGCCGATAAACTTCGCCCAAGCGGCACTGGGCGATGAGCTAGAAATTCCCACCGTTGACGGACAAATCATGCTTAAGATTCCTGCCGGTAGTCAAACAGGGAAAGTATTCCGTCTCAAAGAAAAGGGCGTTCCCCATCTGCGACGGCCCGGGCGCGGCGACCAATTGGTCAGGCTTTATGTAGTTACCCCCACAAATATAGACGAAAAACAGAAGAAGCTTATCAGAGAGCTGGCAAAGACTCTGGGCGAAGCCAAGCTTCCTCAGGATGAGAAAAGCTTCTTCGAGAAGATTAAGGATACCCTCGGCGGCAGCTTGTAATACGAGGCATAAACCGCATTACATAACATAGCTTATTGACTTTGGCGCCAGTCAGAGTAGAAAAAAGGTTTAGGGGGGCTAGTTGAGTTCGCACCGCTTTTTCATCCCTGAAGATTGGATTACACGCAATACTGTCGTAATTACAGGGAGACTCGTTCACCGACTGCGCAATGTGCTCCGCCTACGTGCCGGTGCCCACATTATTGTCCTCGATGATACAGGCTGGGAATACGAGGTTGAACTCAAGACTGTAGAGAACGATGAAATCGAAGGCGCAGTACTCAACAGGAATCTAGCCGCGGGCGAGCCTAGAACCAAGATGACTCTGTGCCAAGCGCTGCTCAAAGGCAGCAACTTCGAGCTTGTCCTCCAGAAATGCACTGAGGTTGGGGTATCGGAGTTTGTACCCATGCTCTGCGAGCGGTGCGTGGCTGGCGAACCGGATAGTAAAAGGCTTGACCGCTGGAAAAGTATCATCATCGAGGCTGCGGAGCAATCAAAACGAGGTAATCTGCCCGTCCTGCAGAATGTAACTCCTTTCAACGATGCGTGCAACTCAACCAGCGGATTATCCCTTATCCCCTGGGAGGGAGAGGCGATTCAGGGCATAGGTGACATTTTAAAGACCAATCAGAATGCTGCAAAAGTGAGTATTTTCGTTGGCCCCGAGGGAGGACTTTCTCCCGGCGAAATAGAGCTTGCCCGAAGCCGCGGTATTATACCAGTGAGTCTAGGGCCTCGAACCCTGCGGGCTGAGACTGCAGGCCTGGTAGCTGCCACAATTACCCTCTACGAATTCGGGGACATAGATGAGCTACCATGAATAAAAGTAGGGCATCCCACTGAGGCAGATGCCCTATAAACTGCTATCGAAACGATTTATTCCCTTTCGATTGTCTTTATAATCTCTCCGCTTTTGTCTCTGATGTTAATCGAAAGCGGCATTTGCCCGGGCAGGCTATGAGTGGCGCAGGCAAGGCAAGGGTCATAGGCTCTGAAAGCCATCTCAACCATATTGAGCAACCCCTCTTTTACCACCGAACCCTTTACAAAACCCTGAGCAGCCTTCTTCACCGAAACACATATCGGGGCTGCATTATGTTGAGTTGCAACAATCAAGTTCGCTTTCGTAATCAGTCCACGGTCGTCGGTCTCATAATGATGAATCAGTGTGCCTCTGGCTGCCTCTACACAACCGATGCCGACTCTCTTCAGCCTTAAATTC
>DATKWL010000090.1:0-10663 GCA_035529555.1 Dehalococcoidia bacterium
TTTGATTGCGCCGACATTTCCCACCTCAACATCCAGAGCCACTTTTCTTGCCCCCTCCTCTTTTGCCCCCTTCTCCACATCCAAAATCAGCTTTGTGCCAATACCTTGAGCCCTGAATTCAGGACATATCGCTACATTGCTTATATAGAATTCTCTTTCATTCACCACCTCTATCAAATTCTCGAGCTTAATCATTGCTGGAAGCTGGCGCAGAAAATCCGACTTCATTTGTTTGAGCAATAAAAGACCTGTCCGCCAACTTTCACGTCTTTTCGCCTTCCAGTCATATCCCAAGAGCATACCCGCCTTACTAGCACCCAGTTCAGCAAAATAGGTGTGCTCAAAGCTGAACAGATTACGGCGCTGGCAAAAGAGTCTTTTCATTACAGCTTTCGCACCATCGCCATAAATAGTAGGGAAAAGCTCTGACGCAGACATCAGGACGAGGTCTGCAAAGTCTGCAGCATCGGTTGCTATCGCTCTTCTCAATCTAACATCCATATTGAACTTCCTCTAAGAGTTCTCTCTATCGGAGTCTCGGCATATAATCATTCTACGCTTGCGACTCTTCCCAGGCAATAAGACTCAATAATTGTGCACGGCGGTTCTTAGATAAGATAACACAGTGTGCGAGTAAGCGAAAAGGGTGAGGCCATCTAGTACGAATTCACCATTGTTTATGTGAACTCAATACGAGTACCATAGTACAGGATAACCTTATTTTTGTTACATATATCATTACTCCCGCGAAGGAGGGAGGAATAGCATTGTGAAGTCCGGACCCAAGTTGGGAAATTTCTTCAAGAATATCATTCGCTCGCTGTCACCCAGCACTGTGGCAGGCTCTATAATCATACCCATCGTACTCGTGACCATTGTGGCGGGTTCGGTTGCCGTTGTAGTGAGCACCGACCGACTTTCGAATACGGCCGCTCAAAATGCCGAGGTACGACTCGATGGAGTAGCGACCCAGGCCGCTGAACAGATAGGAAGCCTTTTAGCCCGGAGCCTGGGGGACACTGTGTTCCTTTCTCAAAATCCCATTATAAAGTCGGAAGAAGCCACACCTTACGATAAGCTCATTGAGATGAAGAAGATACAGTCCTTGTTTGGAACCTTCCAATATATTGCTCTGGTTAACACTGATGGTAACGCAATCATTTCCACCGATTCCACTTATCATGGCGAATGGGCTGCCAACGATCTATTCCAGAGCGCGGTCAGGGGCGTACCGTCTATGTCAGATACAACATCTTCGCTCAATCCGCACTCAATTGTTATCCAGATTGCTTCACCGGTAATAGACAGCGGTTCTGCTATTAAATCAGTTCTAATCGCCAACCTGAATATGGAATACATCTGGCAGATTATAGACCGAGTTAAAGTTGGCGACACTGGTTACGTTTGTCTCATTGATAAATCGGGCGAAATCATCGCCGGGCCGGATAAAGCCCAGCTCTTCACTAAAATCGTCTTTTTAAACGATGGCGCTGAAATGCCCTCCAAACATCGGCTTATCCAATACACAGAAGAAGGCAAAGAGATGTGCGCCGTAATAGCTGGAGTCAATCTTAGAGTTCCCTGGGCCGGCAGTGAATGGAACTTCGTTGGCATAATGCCAGCTTCCGAAGCATTTGCTACTGCAAATGATGCGGCTAGGTTGTTCTGGATAGTTATGGGCATACTGCTGGTTCTTTTCATGCTGCTTGGTTTGATACTGGGTCGCAATCTGTCAGGTAAAATCTCTGCTCTAGCCAAAGGCACGGCTGAGATAGCGGAAGGCAATCTAAACCATCGTTTGCCCTCGATGCAACCCAGTGAGTTGGGGCAGCTTGCAGAATCGTTCAACACCATGTCTGGAAAGCTGGAGGCATCAACGGCTGAAATCGCCAGATGGAATGCCCATCTTGAGGATGAGGTGGAAGCCAAAACGAAAGAACTGGAAAGAATCATGGCCGGTAAAGTACAAGCAGAGCGCCTATCGGCAATGGGTTATATTGCTGCCTCTGCTGCCCACGAATTGAACGACCCCTTTACTGCCATATCAGGCTATGCTCAGCTAGGTATCAAAGAGATGGAAAAGGCGCATACTCCTGAAGATATCAGCAAGTCTACGAGCAATGCCTCAAATTACTTTAAACAAATTGCAAAGGAGCTACAGCGCAGTAAAAATATTATCGGAAAACTGCTTTCTTTCGTACGCTATTCCAAAGCTAAAGATGAGAACATAGACGTAAATCAGGTGATAAGCGATACTCTATCTATTGCCAGCCACCATCTTGAGATAAATAAAGTACAACTGGTTACTAACCTTCAGCCCGATCTGCCGCCTGTCATGGGGCACGTTCAAAAACTTCAGCAGGTTTTCCTCAACATGGTTCTACGCGCTCAGAGAACAATGCCGCAAGGAGGAAAGCTTACTATAAAAACAAACCTATACAGAGAAGATAAGAAGGTTCAGATAGTTTTCTCCGACACTGGAGGTGGCATATCGCCTGAAAACATAGATAAAATCTTCGAGCCTTTGCCAACAGTTGCAAATGAGGGTCAGGAGGACCGGCTGGACCTTTCGGTAAGCCAGGATATCATAAAGCAATCAGGTGGTGAAATCACAGTTAAAAGCGAGATGGGTGTAGGCACGAATTTCATCATCTCATTGCCCTGCTCAGACAGCTCATCAACAGGTAATGGAGCGAACCCAACAATCAGGCCACCAAAAGCAAAAGAAGCGTTTGCGAAATCCTCGGATTAAGATCTCAAAATCCAACTATTTTCCCTCATCGACTCTTGTAGTTAATGAAAGCCTTTTTGTCTGCTCACCCGAATCATATATGTCTTGAGGCAACAGAAGCGCTCCATCTGCTTTTAATCTGCTGAGTCCTTCACGACATTCAACTCGAGATAGACTTGGAATCCAATCCCGGCACGCTTTCGGCCTGAAGGAATATATCGTGCAAGTTGATTTCGCGCTTCCTTCATCCCGTCGAAGGAACGGGCATGTATCAGCAGAACTCTGCAAAATGTAGCCCTCCTTTATCGGCACCCTCCTGACATATTCAGAAAAAAAAGCTTCGATGGGTATTCCCAGTTTTCGGGCGATTCTCCCTATCTCTCTTCTTGAGACTTCAGGTCTGAAGCGAGTACAGCAAGTCCCACAGCGAAAGCATTCAATCGGCACCAAGCTATCGCCAACTTTGTATTCACTGCCATCTTGCAGTCTCAGATATGAATTCACTACCCGCATCTTCCGGCTAGCCTATACAGACTTCTCGCGCTGCTACTCCCTTCCTTCATCAATAATATGAACTAACCGCCAGCCTTAAATATCCCTAAGGAAATTCAAAACTTCCCCGTTGAATCTGCTTCTTTTCTCTGCAACTATTGTATGAGACCCGTCTTCTATCATGACCAGTCTGGCATCGGGTATCCTTTGCGCCAGCACTTCCGCGAAGCGTGGCGGTACAATTCTATCCTCTGCCCCTGCTATAACCAGAGTGGGAGCTTTAATCTCATCCAGCCTGCTCAGCATACTGTGTTTCATGGCAGCTTCAAATTGCCCCCTCAGCCCATCAATGCCGAATAATTTCATCCGAACCCAGCAAAAGGGAACTGCTATCATCTTAAGCACCCTGCTTCTATATGAAAGAGAGCTCAATGAGCTCATCACCTTGCCTATATCAACTCCCTTTATATCCCCATCTGAGAAATCTTCTTTAAGTCCCATCGCTCTCAGTAGCTCCGGAGAATGTCCACCCTTCTCGTCCTTTCCTGGGGTTGTACAAACCAGGATAAGCTTTTTAACTCTCTGAGGATAATTTATGGCAATCTCCTGCGCAATCATGCCTCCCATGGAGACTCCCAATACATCTGAGCATTCGATATCAAGAGCGTCCATCAGCCCAATTACATCGTCAGCCATTGTCTTTATTGAATAAGGTTCGTTCGGTTTATCCGTCTTACCCACGCCCCTGTTGTCAAATGTAACTACTCTGAAATATTTCTTGAAGACACATGTTTGAAGAACCCAATCCCCACACTCACCACCAAGGCCCATTATTAAAACCAAAGGAGGCCCATGCCCCTGAACTTTGTAATTAATATTTATGTCATTAACCTTTGCTCTAGCCATTGCGGTCTCTCGTTTGCTCAGCCTAGCACCAAGTTCAAGTCGGTGTCAAGATGGAAGATAGAGCAAAATATGCAGGGGCGTCCGCGACATCGACCTGAGGCAGACGCCCCTGTACTAAGTTCCAGGAGCCATGAAGGTTTTAGGAGATTTCAATATTCTATTTTTTAGTAGTATGGTGGGCTCAGATACCCTTGGCGACTCATAAAACTGCTGATGAAAGCTTCAACAGCTACAGGGCAGAATTGCGTGCCGGAGCATCTGCGTAGTTCCTCGATAGCGCTACCCATGGATAGGGCGCCACGGTAAGCTCGATTGGTAGTCATGGTATCAAATGCGTCTGCCACGGCCAACAGCCGAGCACCAATCGGTATACTTTCCCCTTTCAATCCACGAGGATAGCCTGTACCATCGTAATGCTCATGATGATGAACAATCAACTCTCTCACCTCTTCGAGGCGAGGGATGCTTCCTACAATACTTGACCCAATCCTGGGATGGTTGCGCATCAGCGCCCACTCCTGAGAAGTCAAAGGCCCCGCTTTACGCAGGGTAGCGTCGGGAATGCCGATTTTACCTATATCGTGAAGCACGCCGGCATATTCTATTGCTTCCAGCTCCCACGGTGACAACGGAAGTGCTCGCGCACCAAGCAGAGCATACTCCTTCACCCGCTGCGAATGTCCTCTGGTGTAAGGGTCCTTTTCATCAATGGCGGTAGCTAATGCCCTTACCGCATTACTATACCCGTACAGCAATTCCTCGTTTATCCTGAGGTTATCTATGGCCAGAGCTGCAGTTGACGCAACCGCTTTAAGAGCTTCCAAGTCCTGTTCAGTGAAATCGCTTTCGTCCAGCTTATTGAGCACTTCGATTACGCCGATTACTTTTTTGCGCACTTCCAGAGGCGCACACATTATGGACTTAGTAGTAAAACCTGTAGTTCTATCCACACCCTTGTAGAAACGATGGTCTCTGGCTACATCATTTACGACAATCGGCCTGCCGTGACTAGCTACCCAGCCGGCAATGCCGGATTGGATGCCTATTCTTACTTCCTTTAACGCCCCACCCGCCTCACCATCCGCAAATTCGAAGAAGAGTTCCTGCTTATCTTCATCAACCAGAAGTACAGACGAAGCTGAAGCGTTTAAAATCTCTTTGGCCATCCTCACCGTCTGGTCAATAAGACGTGATACGTGTGAGACGGAACTTGCTTTTCTGGCAATCTCTGTAAAAAGATTTGATTTAGATTCCGCGTCTTGCCCGGAATCGCCAACAAGCTTTACGACTGCGTCGCTTTCTTTTTTTGAGACATGAGGCGATATCAAGGTCTTGTCTCCCTCGGCCCCATCCAGATTCAGTCTCATTCATTTGCTCCTGTTTTACTCTAATGCACTGATATGAAATTGGCAGTAACTACTTCAGACTCACTTATAGTTATAGTAGTTGTAGGTGAGAACGGGTCGGCAACATTTCCTGTCCATCTGTCGAACTTCCAACCTGCATTAGCTTTAGCATTTAGCTCAACAACCGTTCCTGCCCGGTAAGAGAAGACTCCCTCGCCAGGTTTCTCGACTGAACCGCCTATACTGCTAACCACAGCGAGAATGCAGGTTTTAACAAACCTGGCTGTGACTACCTGGTCTTTGTTCATGGTTATAGTCGTGGTCGGAGATAACGAATCAGCAACATCGCCTACCCAGCGCTCAAACTCCCAGCCTTTATCAGGTTTGGCAACAATCTTGACAACCGTTTCCGGCTCGAAGGAGAATGTTCCAACGCCAGGCTCGGTTAAAATGCCACCGCCAGAACCAATCACCTTAAGAGTATAGGTTTGAGCAGATGGAGACGGTCGCAGGATGGATTCCACAGGAGTTTCCACAACTTTCTGAGGCTCTTTCCCCGCATCAACAACCACTATTTTCTCAGGGGCTTTTCCATCCAGCGGCTCAATATCATTTACCGTGATGCCGGTTAATCGGCCATCCTTAATTTCGACATTGAACTTAATCAGCCACTCGCTGTCGTCCGTAACTTCATATACCGACGTATTTGTGAAAACTGTTGCCCCTTCAGACATGCCTCTCAGTATGAATTGGCTTGTCCCGTCATCAACGCAACGGAGCACCAGTTTATATTCCCCTGCCAGAGGGTCAGATATTGTTATGACCTGTGAGCCAACGGGAGATGTAGATTTAGACCCCGAAATCTGATTGAACGCCATGCCGCTGGGAAGGTAGCCAGTGCTTGAACCTGTAGGGTCACATACCGATGCTACTGCAGGCTTGGTTACAGTTATAATAAGCTCATTCCCTGCAGAGGTTATCGGGCGAGGCTGCGGCGGAGTAGTTCCCAGTTCCACCTTCACTTCCTGCCCCGCCGACACATTCACCTCCTCATCAAGCGCTGTTACGCTTACCACTCCTTCAATCGTCTTGATTGTGGTCGCCTCTGTTTCGTCCACCACAGTCTCAAACAAAGTCCCTCTTACCAGAGCGTGTACCGATGGAGTTTCAATTTCATAGCGTGAACCCGGGGCTACCCTTTTAACAACTCTACTCCAGGTCTTACCCAACCACTGCTTCAGAATAATCTCAGAGCCGCCTCCCTCGATAGACTTAATCTGCTGAATTTCAATGTTAGTATCTGGCTCGAGCTTGATACTGCTGCCCTCGAAGAAAGTAAGCAACGCATGAGATTCGGGGCTAGTGCGTACCAGGCTCCCTGCCTCCAGAATAATCCCATCGCCAGCCTCTTCCCAGATGTCAGAACCCGCGCGCTGAATTTGCACATCGCCGCTGAAGATACTGAGAGTGCACTGAGACGCCAGTGCTGATTGCGGCGACGATGAAGTGAGCATTGCGGCGATGAAGAGGCTGCCAACCAGAGTAAGAAGTACAAGCAGTGTTACCGGGATAACAATCATGTTTCTGCCCGAGAAGACACGCAAAATCGCTTCTCCAACCCGTTCTACAAAGCGAGCTGTAACTGACTTGTGTTGCAGTTTTGCCACCCTATCTCTGACCTGTCTCTCCCGGAGCCCGGTAATAATTCTGACTTTTGATTCCTCCCTGAAATCCGCGGAAGGTGACACCCTGGGTGTGTTTGAGATAAAGGAAGCAGTATGAAGCAATTCCTCCAACTCAGGGGGTAATTCCGGATAGTCGTGCAGAAAGGCGCCGAGACCCTCTCCTCTTTTCAGGCGAGTCAGGCACTCATCCAGGACATTTGATAATTCAGTTCGCATTGCCCATTTCCTTGTCTAATTTCCGGCGAAGCGCAGTCAGCGCTCGCATTTGAGTTATTCTTATCGCTCCCTCGCTTTTTCTCAAAACTTGAGCAATTTCACAGTTCTCCATGCCCTCAACGAACTTCAATATGATTATTTGCCTCTGCTGTTCAGGCAGGGAGAAAATTGCTTTCGATAGCATCCTCTGTGTTTGCTTATCATCTGCTTCCTGTTCAGGCTCTTTATCATCAGCCGTCAATTCTTCATCCAGAGGCACTTGTTGCCTTTTGGTGCGAAAATAATCGATTATGTGATTACGTGCTATGCGATATAACCATGCCTGGAATGGCGGGCCTTTCCATTTAAACTTACTGATACCCTCCCAGGCTTTGAGGAATACTTCCTCAGCAAGGTCCTCGGCTGTTGCTTTGTCCCTGACCTGATAAAAAACATATCTGTAAATGCGGTCAAGGTAGATACCATACAGCTCTCCAAATGCTTCGATATCACCGTCAGCAGCCTTTTCCACCAGACTTCTGACATCGGCTTCTCCAACTGTCTTAGTTTTGGGTACCGTCTGGTTTTCGACTTCCTGACAAACTGTATAACGAAGAGAACCCATAAATGTTACGCTCCCCTTTGCTCCTCGAATATGTTTATTACTTCGTAAGACCTTACCGGTCCCCGTTTCCCTTTCACCTGCAAGGGCTCCAGTTGCTCTACCACAATTTGGTCTTTTGTAAGTTCATAAGTCCTGAATCCTATCCACACCTTTCCGCCTTCGGCTGCAGCGGTTAGCCGGGAAGCGACATTGACAGCATCTCCAACCACAGAGTATTCAACGCGGTCCTCAGACCCCAGGTTGCCCGCCACAGCCCTGCCGGTATTAATGCCCATGCTGAACTCCATCTTTGTCAGCGTGGTGTCGTTATCCCGGAGCTCTCTTATAGCACGCTGAGCCTCCATTGCCGCTTTTGTGGCCATGAGAGCATGACTATCGCAGGCCGTGGGCACATTCCAGATGGCCATGATATTGTCCCCGCCGAATTTATTGACCGTGCCGTCATATTTGAGCACTGACTTTATCACTGCAGAGAGATAGATGTTCAACACCCTGACAAGCTCTTCAGGCTGAATTTCCTCGGATAAACTGGTGAAGCCCCGTACATCGGCGAACATCACCGTAACCTCGCGCAGCTCACCGCCCAGCTTGAGACCGCCCTTATCCATTGTCTTCAGAATCTCATTCACCACCGGCGTTGAAATATAGCGGCCGAAGGTTTTCTTTATCTGCCCTTTCTCAGTTCGCTCTGAGGCTATATTGTGCAGATTCACGACCACAAAAGAACCGACTATAGCCAGAGGAGGATAAACCATGTTAAGCATGAGTCCCCTGTCGAAGGCAGTGAAGGAAATTAGCAGGTAAGCGACGAAAATGACGGTGCAGAAGAGAGTTGCGTAGAGGACTCGAAATCTCAACACAATCCAGCTACAAACCAGTGTAAAAAGTATTATCACCGCTATAGTTGTGCCCGGCGAGGCAGACTTGAGAAAATCCGCACTAAGTATCGTGTTAATAGCATACGCATGAAGCTCGACACCGCTCATCATCCTTCCCGTGGGTGTCCAGAAGTCGTCCTCAAGCCCTGCAGCTGTGGCACCGACAATAACAATGCTGTCATTGAAAATCGAGGTGTCAATATGACCGTTAACAACATCTATAAAGGATACAGTCTTAAAATTTGACAGGGCTTCTTTTTTGTCAAAACCTGCGGTGTAGTTGATGGTCATTGCGTTGGAATCATCGAGAGGAATCGTCCGACCCGCCAGAGAAAGTTGTTTGTTCACTACGGGTGATTCGATTATCTGAGGACGCCTGAGATATACGGAGACCGCGGCAAGAGCCAGCGCAGGCTCTTGCTTTCCATCGCTTTGAATGAATACGGGAAGTCTCCTTATAACTCCATCCTCATCGGGCAACATATTGGCATGGCCCAGAGCAGCAGCACCTTCCTCAAAGCAACTTAAAGGCCTGAGGAAGCCTCCGGTATCAGTTGTGCCACCGGCCCCGATGAAATTCTGCTGAATGGGAGAATATACGATGGGCAAGATTACATTACCGGCATTGTCTATTGAAGATGTCAGTTTCTCATCTCCAGGCGCTTGCTCAGAGAAGAGGACGTCGAAAATAATTACGCGAGCCTCCGCCTCGGAGAGTATGTCTATCAACTCGGCATGTAAAGACCTGGGCCAGAATGAGAAATGTCCTATCTCGGCCAGGCTCCTGTCATCGATGCCAACAATCACTACTCTCTCTGCTGATTCAGCGCCCTGCCGCGCATTACCTACCTTAAACAGGAAATCGCTGCTTTGAAGCTGCACATCGGAGAGCAGATTGAACCAGAACCCCGCACATAATATTGCGCCAAAGCAGATACCAATCGCCAGACCGGCAAGGAAACGCCTTTTCCGCCACGAACGCATTGGTATATTCTCCTATTTACTACTTCCTATGCGACACACTCTGAAATAGAATAGCACCCTCCGAGTATGTAATGAATAGGCCTTTAGTACTTTAAGGGAAAGTCTTAAGTAATAGCCAGCGATAATTAATGAGATTGAATCTTGGGGAGAGGGATTTTCAGGAGCTTTCGGTAGCAATCAGAGTCAAATTGAGGAAATAAAAAAGCATCATATAATGATGCGATGGAGGGGATTTGAACCGCCGACCTCATGGTCCCAAAGCAGGTTCTAAAAAAGGCGGAGGCCGCTTGCCTCCTTTACAACAAGGATTATACTATACTTCTGCAATATAGAAAAAGGGGGGCCACTTCTTGGTAATAAACCCGGTACTTATCGCATTGTTTGCGGTTGTTATTGTCGCTTTCTTACTTTTCGTAATTTACAGAGTGGTCGAAGCTTACCGCCGCCAGGCATCTACTTCACGCGAAGAGGTACCCATTATTTTCTTAACAAATTTCTTCCTTTTCGCACTTTACAAAGCGGTCGTGGCTCGCCGCCGACAGTCATCTACTGTGCCCGATGAGGTACCCATTACTCTTTTGCCAAAAACCTCTTTAGGCAGATGGTCACTTGGCTTAGCTATAGCTTTCATAATGTTATTTACTGTGGCCGCGGTCCCACTTGGTGACCAGTGGGGCCTTAAAGAAAATGAAGAGGTTGTCAATCCCGTTCTTACTGTTATTTTAACAATCATACTCTTCGGTATAGCAGTAGCCACTTTGGTCACTGGCTTCATTGGTGCGATAAAGCATAAGGAACGGTCTATTCTTGTCTTCTTGGGT
>DATKWL010000091.1:0-8189 GCA_035529555.1 Dehalococcoidia bacterium
GGAACGGCACCGAGCAGCATGTCCATAGCGCCCTACGCGAGTGAGGATTGGGAGATATGGGCATGTTCGCCTGGTACGATGGGAGTGCCGAGGGTAGACGTTCTATTCGAACTGCACCGATACGTTCAAGGGACTCCTAGCTTCCCTGCGGATTATGTTGCATACCTGAAGGCGTTTAAAGGAACCGTGTGGATGACAGAGCAGCAGGATGATATCCCAGGCTGCGAGGAACTACCATACAAGGAGCTGGTTGAAAAGTACGGCCCTTACTTCTTCACTTCTTCTATCGCGTGGATGATGGCTATGGCTATCGAGATGGGCGCAGACCATATAGCCCTCTGGGGCGTTGATATGGCTGCTCAAACAGAATACATGGATCAGAAGATGGGGTGTCAGTATTTCGCGACACTAGCGAAAGCACAAGGTATACAAATTGGTGTACCCCCCGAGAGTGACCTGTTCCGACCACAACCATTATATGGTGTGTGTCAGTCACAGCACTCATGGATTAAAAATCAAACAAAGAGAGTAGAATACGAGGAAAGAATCAGGCAGGCCGAATCTATCGTAGCAGCGCACAGTGACGAGATACAATTCCTGCGTGGCGCTAAAGAAGACCTTGACTACCACCAGAAAACATGGTTCGGGCAGGACGAGTCTAACTACACAGCACCACCCATAGTACCAGCACTGGAGAAATAATGAATAACCGTTACGGGAATTTACAAATTCTTTACAAAAACTTCCAGAGGATGGCTGATTATCGCTTCTACAAGGAGCTTACTGACGCTTGTGAACAGGCTGAGAAGTTTGGTTTCGAAAGAATCGATGATGGGGTTCGCGCAAAGGAAGAGGTTAAGCACACGCTCCAATGAGTACGCTTGACGAAATTCTGGCGCGTATCAACGAATTGCCAGAAGCTGAAAAGGAAAAAGCTGTTAAGGAGATATTCGACGCCACTGCTCACATGAAGTGGATACCGAATCCTGGCCCTCAAACACAAGCCTACGACTCTCAAGCAGACGAACTCTTTTATGGCGGGAGTGCAGGGGGCGGCAAGACAGACCTGATAATGGGTCTCTCACTGAACACGCATAAGAAAACGCTAATATTAAGAAGGACTAATAAAGAAGCTGAGAAGCTACCCGGCAGAGTCGAAGAGATACTAGGCCACGACAAGGGGCTAAACCGATCCACAGGAACGTGGAAGCTCGATGATAGCAAGATTATCGATATGGGCGGTTGCCAGCTTGAGGGAGACAAGCAGAAGAGAAAGGGTATCGACCACGACCTGAAAGCATTTGATGAGGTGAGTGACTTTTCCGAAAGCCAATACCGATTTATCTCAGGCTGGAACCGATCTGCCGATCCTAAACAAAGATGCCGCATAATCGCTACAGGCAACCCACCCACAGTCGCTGAAGGCTATTGGGTGATTAAGCACTGGGCTGCATGGCTTGACCCCACCCACCCCAACCCCGCTAAGACTGGTGAGCTACGATGGTACACCACTGGCGAGAACGGTAAGGAGGTCGAGGTAGACGGTGCTGGCCCTCACATGATTAACGGTGAGCCGATCATTGCTCGCTCAAGGACTTTTATCAGGGCGTGGCTATCGGACAACCCATACCTGTCAGACGACGGTAAGTACGCATCTGTACTCGCTGGACTACCAGAGAGAGAGCGACTAGCCTACAAGGACGGACGCTTTGACCTGAGTATGCAGGACGCACTGGGTCAGGCTATACCGACAGAATGGATACGCCTCGCACAAGACAGACGCACCCCCAAACCCCCCGAAGGCGTACCTATGTGCGCGATGGGCGTGGATATGACAGGTGGTGGTAAAGACCCGATGATCATAGCCCCTCGCTATGACTCATGGTTCGCAGACATCATAGAGATTGAGGGGAAAGATTTTGAAGTCGAGAAGATGGGTAAGCAGGCCGCAGGGCATGTTATTGCTCATCGTCGCGACAAAGCCCTTGTTATTATAGACCTGGGTGGTGGTTACGGTAACAGTTGCTTCGAGCAGCTAAAAGAAAACGATGTGAATGTTCTAGGTTATAAGGGTTCTGCGAAAGCGGGTGGCAGGTCGAAGGACTCCAGCATCCCATTCCTGAATAAACGCTCTGAGGCTATCTGGAGAATGAGGGAAGCATTAGACCCCTCACAGTCCGGTGGTAGCCAGATCATGCTACCTGACGACCCTGAGATGGTGGCTGACTTAACAGCACCGACTTACAGGATAGAGAACCACACTATACGAATAGAATCAAAGGAAAAGGTTTGTGAAAGACTGGGGAGGTCTACAAACAAAGGTGATGCGGTTATTATGTCTTGGTCGAAAGGGGCCAAGGACGAGAACTCGCATCTTGAATGGATGGATCGTAAACACATACACAACAAGCGCGGTCAAACACCACAAGTTATTACAAAACGGAGATTACACTAATGCCAGCAGGCGGAAAAAGTGGCGGAAACGCCGGTGGAACAGGAAGCGGTGGGAATAATAGCGGCACCGAAGGTAGCGGTAGAGGTACTAGCCGAGATGGGAACGGGAACGGTAACAGCAACTCGCTTGGGTATCGTAACCGAGACCGTGAAGCCAGGATTAAAAAGAAAAAGGAAGAAGCAGCAGCATTAGCAGCCCGATATACTAAACACCAAGTTGAAGGCACTGGTATGGTGTCATACAACCCCTCTACCGATGTAGCTACCGCAGCCTATAAGGGCGAAATAAGTAACTTGTTGGAAGAGTTTGGTGACAGTAGAAAGAACGAGGTAGATATCGCGTACCAGAAAAAGCTAGATGAGCGCGGTAAGATTAAAACGATATCAGACCCTGATGGTAATAAGGCTGCTGGAAAACGAAAAGCCGCAAAGCGTAAACAACAAGGAAGGACAGGCACTCTGCTCTCCGAAGGAAAACAAACACTGGGTTAATATGGATATTAAGCAACTACGTGAAGTCACTGACAACCTGTTTAGCGACAGGCTCACCTATGTCCAGCTTTTACAGGAGATAGCCGAGAACTTCTACCCCGAGAGGGCTGATTTTACCATCAGGAGAAGCCACGGCACTGAATTTGCTGGTGACTTGATGACCTCGTACCCCATCCTTACACGAAGAGACCTTGGAGACCAAATCTCCACCATGCTAAGACCTACCGAAAAGGAATGGTTTAAGATGGCTGCTGGTCACGGTGAGAAGGTGGACAACGAGGGCTTACGGTGGCTAGAGCGAGCTTCTAACGTGCAACGGCGAGCGATGTACTCTCGTCCAACACAGTTCACGCGAGCATCTAAGGAAGCTGACCACGACTTTGCTGCCTTTGGGCAATGCGTTGTTTCCGTCCGTATGAATCAGGCTGCTGATAATCTCCTCTACAGGAACTGGCACTTACGCGATGTTGTATGGACTGAGAACGCTGAAGGGGCTATCGGCCTTATAGGAAGGAAGTGGAAGCCTACCGTCAGAGACCTTGTTGGCCTATTCCCTGGCAAGTGCCATGAGAAAGTGGCTAGAGTGGCTGAAAAAACACCCTTCGCGAAGATAAACTGTTACCACATCGTTGTAGAATCAGATATGTATAGTGGGAATGCTATGGGTAAGCCCTACTGGTCACTGTACTACGATGTCGAGAACCAAACCCTTCTGGAAGCTGTACCTGTCTGGAATCAGGAATACATTATTTCGCGATGGCAGACTGTCTCTGGATCGCAGTACGCCTACTCTCCAGCGACTATCACAGCACTTCCAGACGCAAGACTAATCCAGTCAATGACCTATGCCCTGCTAGAAGCAGGCGAGAAAGCGGTCAACCCCCCGATTATAGCGACTCAGGACGTAGTACGCTCCGATGTCTCACTTTACGCGGGTGGAATTACATGGGTAGACGCTGAATACGACGAGAAGTTCGGTGCCGCACTCAGACCTATGCCGCTTGACCTACGTGGTCTACCTTTCGGCGCAGAAATGGCGCGAGAGTCAAGAGAAATGATCGCACAAGCGTTCTTTCTAAACAAATTAACAATGCCAAGAGATGGTGTTGAAAAGACAGCTTACGAAATAGGCCAAATGGTACAGGAATATATCCGTGGTGCCTTGCCTATATTCGAGCCTATGGAGCAAGAGCGTAACGGGCAAACATGCGAGATGACATTCGATGTCCTGATGCGGGCTGGGGCTTTCGGTTCTCCGCACGATATCCCTAGAAGCCTGGGTGGTGAAGTTATTTTCGAGTTCCAAAGCCCGTTACATGACGCTATAGACGCGCAGAAAGGTCAGAAATTCCTTGAGTCCAAGGCTATGCTGGCCGAAGCACTGGCAATTGACCCGACTGCTATCCACATGCTTGATACAGGCACTGCCTTACGTGATGCACTCACAGGCGCAGGCGTACCTGCTGAATGGATACATTCTAAGGAAGATGTCGAACTGGCTATGCAGAAGCAGAAGGACGATGAAGATCAGTCTATGCAACTCGCTCAAATGCAGCAAGGGGCAGACGTAGCTGAAACACTAGGCAACGCAAGTCAATCATTAGGCGAGCAAATATAAGCATATTTAACACTGAGGAGTGTAATGAGAAAGCCAGTAAAATACGAGGCCGCTGACGTAACAGCAATCCAGCTTTTAGAGAGAGGCGAATGCCCACCAGAGTTACAGAAACGAGCATTGAAGTGGATTATCAACGATGTATGCGTTACTTATAACCAATCATATATACCGAAAGACCCAGACGGGACAGCCTTTAACGAGGGTGCCAGGTTTTGTGGGAATACTATTATTAAGATGTTGAAACTAATACCTGAAAAGGTCGCGAGGAGCGGAAAATGAGCGAAGAAGTAGAAGTAGCAGAAACAACGGAAGTGCCAGAAACTACTGGTTGGGGCGAGTCGTGGAGACAGGACTACGCTGGAGAGGATGCTTCGAAGCTGGAGCAGTTGGGGCGGTACGCAAGCCCTAATGCAGCCTTTGATGCCCTGTTCTCTGCCAAGCAAAAGATTAGCTCTGGTGAGTATAAGAGCGCACTTTCTTTCCCAGCAGACGGAACCCCAGAGGATCAAGCCGCATGGCGGTCTTCCAACGGCATACCCGAAGCTGCCGATAAATACGAGTTGGGTGATTTTGGCGAGGATGTGCAGCCTGCAATCGATAGCCTGACGAGTCTCGCTTTTGAGAACAACCTGCCTGCGGGTGCTGCCAAGGTAGCGGCCACATGGTATCTCGAACAACAGAACGCAGCTATCGAAGCACAGAACGATGCTGATAGCGAAGTGAGAGAGACAGCAGAAGACACGCTCAGAAATGAGTGGGGTAACGAATACCGCACTAACATGAACAAGATACACGGTCTGCTCGACACCGCACCCGAAGGGATAAAGGACGAGATACTAGGCGCAAGGCTCGCTAGTGGCGTACCTCTTGGCTCAGACCCAAGCGCATTGAAATTTTTAGTAGACCTGGCATTGATTCAGAATCCTACCACTACTATTGTCCCACCTGGCGGCGATATGGTTGATAGTATTACTGACGAACTAGCAAGTCTACAAACCTTAATGAAAAATCCCAGTTCAGAATACTGGAAAGGCCCGAAGGCCGAAACAAATCAAGCTCGTGTTCGTGAATTAAACGACGCAATGAGCAGGATGCAAAAGTAGGATACCTCGAAAGACCCCTACGCCCACTCTAAACCAAAGCACGGCCCCCGAAACGGATTCACACAGCCCCTCACGGACACCCTGTACCGACAAGGATACCCCCAGCGAAGGTTATTTTTTAACTTAGCATGGAGCCTACTATTATGGTAGACACAGCGTTTCAAACCCAATACCGGCAAGAGTTCATTGCAGGTTTCGAGCAGCATCAGTCGCTGTTACGAGACACTGTAACAACTGAAGCCGTTATCAAGGGTAATACGGCTACTTTCCTCGTCGCTGACTCAGGCGGCGCAGAAACAACCACTCGTGGAGTGAACGGTCTAATACCCGCTCGTTCTGATAACTTAACCCAATCTTCTGCAACACTGACTGAACAGCATGATCTGGTTCGTAAAACCGGATTTAATGTGTTTGCCTCACAAGGCAACCAACGTCAAATCATGCAGAAGACCACCATGGCTGTTGTTAATCGCAAGATTGATAGCCAGATCACTACTATCCTAACCACGGGTACTATTGCAATTGGTGGAACAACTACGTTGCCTAGTGTTGATTTATTCCAACACGCTCGCGTTAAACTTTCTAACGCTTCCGTGCCATGGGATTCCAACATTACGCTTCTGTGCCAACCTTCATTCCTGGCGTATCTGGAGCAAGCTCCTGAGTTCTCTAGTGCGGATTACGTTTCATTACGTTCTTTCGCAGGTGAAGATGCAAACTGGCGGGATCAGCCTATGGCTTATCGCTGGAAAAGCGCATTAATCGTTGAACACCCCAACCTTGTAGGCAAGGGTACAACTGGCGAAGAAAGCTATTTGTATCACAAGTCTGCTGTTGGTCATGCTGCCGATACTGGTGGAATGACCTCTCCGGTGGGTTACGACGAAGAGCAGGATTATTCCTACGCTCGTTGTTCGCTTTACATGGGTGCCGTGCTGTTGCAAAACGCCGGTGTTGTTACAATCACAGCCGATGGTTCGGCTTACGCTTAAAGGAGAAATGTTATGGCTGCTTATTCTACAGCAAACTCTCCTCGGAGAGTAGACTCTGGGCTTTTGTCCCAGAGGAATGCAAATGAGTCCGGTGTTAATGCCTCCGATGGTGGTGGTCTCTGGTCTTTTACCTCAACCGCTGTAATCGCAAACTTGAAAACCGCAGGCTGGATTTCAAACGCGAAAGCTATTGGCATGAGACAAGGCGACGTTATTTTCGCCGTTTGCAATAACTCAACTGGTGCGGCTGTTGCACTGAATGTTGGCGTCTTAGGCCCACTCACCACTGCTGGTGCGGGTGCCTTTGTTACTGGTTCAGACATCAAGTCAACCTAGTAGTTTAGGGGTTCGCCCCTTTTTTGGGAGGTCTTCGGGCCTCCCTTTTTTTTGAGGAGATATCATGAGTATAGCAACAGGTCACAGAGATGTGATGTTACAAATTAATCGAGTTGGCACACAGGAAATGACCCGCAACGTATGGGTTGCCACTGTCGAGCCACACATTGTCAAAGAAGACCTTGAGACCCCTGGATTTTGGGCGAATATCGCTCCACGCTTCGTGCAGTTTGATCGCATTGAAGTCAGGCAGGATGATGGGAAGTTCTTTGCCGAATACCTTATTTTGAATTGCGACAGAACATCGGCGCAAGTCCATGAGCTTAGTTGGGTTGACCTCAGCACAAAGGCCAAGCCAGAGAAGCAATCACTATACGTTTACAAGTTCCGTGGGCCGCACGGAAAGCACAGTATCGTGCGTACCTCTGACGGTGCGCTGATGACTGAGAAACTCGAATCAAAGGATGCCGCTTTAAAATGGCTTACCGAATACCTTGAGACCACTACCTAATGTCAACTTCCAAGCTAAAAATATACAACTCCGCACTTACAATATGCGGGGAACGTCATCTCGCTTCCTTGACTGAGGATCGCAAATCACGCCGACTCCTTGACCACGTATGGGATAATGACGGTATAGAGACATGCTTGGAATATGGTCAATGGAAATTTGCCACAAAAGCGGTAAAGTTCGACTACGACACATCAATAACGACAGACTTCGGGTATGCGCGGGGGTTCTCGAAGCCTACTGACTGGGTTGTGACATCGGCAGTTTGCACAGATGAATACTTCAGCGCCCCGCTAATACGGTACTCCGACGAGAACTCCTACTGGTACGCAGACCTTGACGAGATATATGTCAAGTATGTGTCCAATGCGTCAGACTTTGGGCGTGACCTGTCTTTATGGCCCGCCACGTTTGAGAAGTTCGTTTCAGCTTTCTTTGCTTCAGAGATTGTATGGGCGCTCACTCAAGACGACGCCAAGGTTGATAGAGCCGAGATGAAGCTGGACAAGGCAAGATCAAAGGCCAAGAACAGCGATGCAATGGCAGGGCCACAGCAATTCCCCGCCCCAGGCACTTTCGTAGGCTCTCGCTACAGAAGCAGGGGTACAAGGGATCGTGGAAACAGGAACTCATTAATTGGCTAATTCTAAAGGGCTGACAGCTCTCCAGACTTTTAATAGGGG
>DATKWL010000092.1:0-3514 GCA_035529555.1 Dehalococcoidia bacterium
TGGAACGACAGATAATGGTGGGCAAACACAGCGGCTCCCATACCATACTGTTCAAGTTTGCCCGCGAGTTCGGCATTGAGCTTCCCGAGGACTTAGCTAAGGAAATACTGGCTCGGGCCAGGGTTATGGCAATCAGGCGAAAGCGGGCCTTGTTCGACAAGGAGCTGGTGCTTATTTACCAGGAGGTCTGTAAAGAGAGGGGTCTGGAGCTGCCTCCTGTCGGTATGCCGGGTTCCGGCCACAATTAGTGCATAGTTTTTTGGAGGGATGTTATGGACGAGGGAATATCCAACTTTATCTCTTCACTTTCCGTAGAGAAAGGCTTTTCCAACAATACGCTTGAGGCTTACAAGAACGACCTCAGCCAGTTTGCAGCGTTTGTGCGAGAGAAAGCTGCAAAGGAGGATAAGTCGCAGGCAAGCTGGGAGGGTGTCGACCGTGCGTTGATTCTGGATTACTTAGTTACTCTGAGAGAGCGCAGCTACGCGCCGGCTACGATGGCGCGCAAGATAGCCGCCATCAAGTCCTTCTTTAATTTTCTGGTAGCTGAAGGCACTCTGAAGAAGAATCCTACTGAAGGCGTGAGCGGGCCCAAGGTGGGGAAGGCGCTGCCCAGGGCTATCTCGATTGAGGACGTTGAGAAATTGCTGGAGCAGCCCGACAAGCTCGCTACACCCGAGGCAAAGCGAGATAAAGCGATGCTGGAGTTGCTCTATGCCACTGGCATGAGGGTCAGCGAGACGGTGTCGCTCAATGTGCGCGATGTGAATTTGAGAAATGGCTTTGTGCGCTGTTTCGGCAAGGGTTCCAAGGAGCGCCTTATCCCTATTCATAGCAAAGCAATTAAGGCGGTCAAGACCTACGTCGATGATGCACGTCCCCAACTCCTCAGCATCCAGGATGAGACAGCTCTTTTTCTGAATAGGCGGGGACAGCGTCTGACCAGGCAAGGGTTATGGCTTATCCTGAAGGGCCACGCCGAAAAGGCGAAGATAGAAGCCGAGATTACACCGCATGTGCTGAGACACAGCATAGCAACTCACTTATTGCATAGCGGGAAGATGAATCTCAGAGAGCTTCAGGAACTACTGGGTCATGCCAATATTTCCACCACTCAGATTTATACCCATCTTACCACTGAGCACCTGCGCAAGGTATACGAAAGCTCTCATCCACGTGCGAAATAAACTTTCAGTCTAAATTGCTGGTATTCTATACAAGGGGCTTAAGCCCCTTGTATTATAATAGGGCTTGGCATAGTAGAATGGGTAGCTCTGGAGCATCTGCTCCAGAGCGTGGTTGGAGCCGATGCTCCAACCTACCCGCCTTTTAGAAGCTCTGAGAATAGGGGGTAGAAATGTTTATCGCTGTAGTCGGCGGAGGGCAGTGTTCTCGTGATGAGGCCAAACTTGCTGAAGCGGTGGGGACTCAGCTAGCCAAACGAGGTGTAACTCTGATTTGCGGCGGTCTGGGTGGTGTGATGGCAGCGGCCTGTAAAGGAGCTCGTTCCGCGAATGGCAAGACGGTGGGAATTCTGCCTGGAATTAGTCGTGAGGAAGCCAATCCGTATGTGGATATCCCCATTGTCACCGGCATGGGCGAGGCGCGAAATGTAATCGTGGTTAACTCAGCCCAGGCCGTAATTGCTATAGGCGGCAAATTTGGCACTCTCGCCGAAATTGCCTGTGCTCTGCGCAATAAAATCCCCGTCATCGGACTGAACACCTGGTCGCTTTCAAAGAACGGACGCCTGGTCAAATCGATAATCTCTGCTAATACTCCTAAAGAGGCTGTAGAGAAAGCTCTGGCAGCAGCAGAGGGAAAAGCGGGTGAAAAAGAATGAAGAGTATCAAGAGCATAAAAGGGAGACAGATATTTGATTCCAGAGGCAATCCTACGGTGGAGGTGGAGGTCGGGTTGGCTGATGGCTCTGTGGGCTGTGCCGCCGTGCCTTCGGGGGCAAGCACAGGCAGCCACGAGGCGGTCGAACTGCGCGACGGCGATTCATCTGCTTTTCGTGGCTTAGGTGTTTCGAAAGCTGTGAACAATATCAGAGAGATAATCGCGCCTGCCATAATAGGGATGTCTGCTGTAGACCAGGTCGCAATCGACCAGAAGATGATAGGTCTGGACGGCACCTCTAGTAAGTCGAAGCTGGGCGCTAATGCCATACTGGGCGTGTCTCTGGCTGTGGCTCACGCCGCTGCCAACTCACAGGGTATGCCGCTCTATCGCTATCTGGGAGGAGAAGCCGCCCGCCTGCTGCCGGTGCCCCTGATGAACATAGTCAACGGCGGCAAACACGCAGAGGACTCGGTGGATTTGCAGGAGTTCATGGTGGTGCCGGTGGGCGCGCGGAACTTCGCCCACGCTCTGCAAATTGGAACCGAGGTTTATCATTCGCTGAAAAAGGTGCTCAAGTCCAGAGGGGCGAATACATCTGTAGGTGACGAGGGGGGCTTCGCCCCCAGGCTGGCCACCAATCGGGAAGCGGTGGAGGTGATTCTGTCTGCTATCGAGGCTGCCGGCTACAAGCCCGGCAAGGAGTGCTATATTGCCCTCGACCCCGCCTCGACCGAATTTTATAAAGATGGCAAATATGTACTAGCAAAAGAGGGCGTATCTTATACCAGCGCTGAGATGGTGGACTACTACAGTAAGCTGGTCTCCGAATACCCCATAATCAGCATAGAGGACGGCATGGCGGAGGACGACTGGGAGGGGTGGAAACTGCTCAGACAGAAATTGGGTGATAAGGTGCAGCTTGTAGGCGATGACCTATATACTACAAATAGGGAACGATTGAGCCGCGGCATCGCTGAGAATGCCTCCAACTCGATTCTGATCAAGCTCAATCAGATAGGAACTCTCACTGAGACACTGGCGGTTATGGAGATGGCGAAGAAGGCGGGATGGACATCGGTGGTGAGCCATCGCTCCGGCGAAACCGAGGACACCACCATCAGCGACCTCGCCGTTGCCATGAACACAGGTGAGATAAAGGCCGGCGCCCCCTGCCGCTCCGAGCGCGTCGCAAAATACAACCGCCTGCTCCGAATCGAAGAGGAACTGGGCAAAAGAGCCATGTACGCTGGTGAGGGTGCATTCCGCAATTTGAGGAGGTGAGTGCAGAGGGGCGAAGCCCCTTTGACGGGGGTTTGGGGGTGTCCCCCAACTCCCAAAGTCTCCCAATCTTGGGGGATTAGGGGGTTGACGAAGATATGAAAACCATCGGCATAACCACCACAGTCCCCATAGAAGTGTTGATGGCGGCGGGCTATAAGCCGGTTGACCTCAACAATCTATTCATCGGCAGCCCGGAACGGGAACGGCTGGTAAGCATTGCCGAAAGGACTGGCTTTCCCCAGAACTGCTGCACCTGGATTAAAGGAATCTACGGCGTATGTATGGAGTACGGCATAAACACCGTGCTCTGCGTCACCACCGGCGACTGCTCCAATACCATCATGCTCATGGAGGTACTCAAACTCAAAGGGCTGGAGGTCTTGCCTTT
>DATKWL010000093.1:0-4004 GCA_035529555.1 Dehalococcoidia bacterium
GGTGATACCCCAATCCGTGTGCGCAGCCAGATTTACAAACCGGACTATGTGCTGGTGCAGGACCCCACTCTGATGAGAGGATATGATGTAGTCGCGGGACTGAAGCCCGATGGTCTTGCGGTGATAAACACCAGTAAAAAACCATCTGAGCTTAATCTAAAGACGCAAGCCAGGGTAATCACGGTAAATGCTTCCAGGATTGCCAAAGAGATTATGGGTCGCGCTGACCGAGTGAACACTGTACTGATTGGCGCCTTCGTTGCCGTAACAGGAGAACTGAGCCTGGAGGCGCTGGAGAGGGCAATCAGGTCTCGTTTCTCGGGTAAAGCTGCTGAGAGTAACTGGAAAGCGCTTCTCGCAGCTTACAATGAGGTCAAGAACAGGGGGAACGGAAAATGAAGATTACATTAGGAATGGTCACTCCTTCAGGAGGGAGCCGTGCCAATAAAACCGGAGCCTGGCGTACGGCAGTCAAACCGCGCTTCTTGCAAAAGAATTGTATAGCCTGCGATGTCTGCGCCTTGAGTTGCCCTGAAGGGTGTATATTCGGTACCGGGCAGAAGACATATTATGCCAATGAGGATTTCTGCAAAGGCTGTGGCATTTGTGCCAGCGTCTGCCCCGTACACGACATTGAAATGATACCGGAGGGTGGAGAAGATGCTTAAAGGAAGAATGATACAGGGTTGCCGAGCCATAGCGGAGACAGTGAGCCTTTGCCGTCCCAAAGTCATCTCAGCTTACCCTATCACGCCACAGACGCTTATTGTTGAGGAGCTGGCATCGATAGTAGCTGACGGTGAGCTGGACACTGAGTTCATCAATGTGGAAGGCGAGCATTCAGCAGCGTCTCTGGTGCTGGGCTCCAGCGCTACGGGAGTCCGTGTCTTCACTGCTACTTCGTCTCAGGGGCTGCTGCTTATGGGCGAGGTAGTTTTCAATATAGCCGGCATGAGGCTTCCTGTGGTAATGGTCAACGCCAATCGCTCGGTATCGGCTCCGCTGAATATCTGGACCGATCAGCAGGACTCGATGATAATGAGGGACAGCGGCTGGCTACAGTTATACGCCGAGAACAATCAGGAGGCTTGCGACCTCATTATACAGGCTTATCGAATTGCTGAAGACCACAGGATTATGTTGCCGGTGATGGTCTGTGTCGATGGCTTTGTGCTGCCCCATGCTTTCGAAGTAGTTGATTTGCCCAGCCAGAAGGAAGTGGACGATTTCTTACCTCCATTCAAGCCAATATACTCTCTTGACCCCGATAACCCGCTTACCATGGGCGCATACGCCGAGCCTGACAAATACATGGAAACCCGGTACATGATTCAGCATGCCATGGAGGCGTCTATTCCCGTAGTTGAAGAGATAGCCGCTGAATATAAGCGTGAATTCGGCCGCGACTCCGGCGGCCTTTTTGAAAAGTATCGCATTGATGATGCCTCGACTGTAGTTATAGCTATGGGTTCGATGGCTGGAACGATAAAGGATATTGTGGATGAGCTTAGAGCGAAGGGGGGGAAAATCGGGGAACTGCGGCTCATAACCTATAGACCGTTCCCCAAGGAAGCGCTGTACGAGGCGCTCAAGGGCGCACAGAACATCGTCGTTATAGAGAAGGCAATTTCACTGGGGGGCAGTGCCCCGATTGCGACCGAACTAAGGTCTGTTTTCCATGGTCGCCCAGAGAACCCCAGAATCAGCGGATTCATCATCGGCCTGGGCGGCAGGGACGTTACCGTAGAAGATTTGAAGGTTGCTATAGAGAAAGGACAGCAAAAGCTTACAGATGCTGAGTTCGTAGGATTGAGAACGGACCTGGAACTGGAGGGCATAAATGCTTAAACAAGAAGTTAAAGAAGCAGTTCGAGATAAGTATCTTGACCATCTTCTCGGTTCAGGCCATACAGCCTGTCCCGGTTGCGGGCAGGCGCTGGCAGCGCGCCTGGTAATGAAAGCGGCCGGTCGTAATGTGATTGTGGTCAATTCCACAGGTTGTCTGGAGATATTCAGTTCCAAGTATAATGAGTCAGCGTGGGAGGTACCCTGGATTCACTCCCTGTTCGAAAATACAGCGGCTGTGGCTTCCGGCGTAGAAGCGGCATTGAAAGCCACTGGTAAGCTGGACAAGGTCAGGGTAATCGCTCAGGGCGGCGATGGTTCAACCTTTGACATAGGTTTTGGCGCCATCTCGGGAATGCTGGAGCGCGGCCACGATATTCTCTACATTTGCTATGACAATGAAGCCTACATGAATACCGGCATCCAGCGCAGCGGGTCCACGCCCTATTACGCTCGCACCACCACCAGCCCTCCGGGAAAGGCTTCTCTGGGTAACCTCAGGCCGAAGAAAGACCTGCCTCAAATTGCAGCGGCGCATGGCATTCCCTACGTGGCTACTGCTTCGATAGGCTATCATCTGGACCTAGATAGAAAGATAAGGCAAGCGCTCTCTATCAGGGGGCCCAAGTATGTCCAGATACATGTCCCCTGCCCTCTGGGCTGGGCCAGCGACCCGTCGCGCACGATAGATGTAGCCCGGCTTGCGGTAAATACCGGACTCTATCCCTTGTATGAAATAGAGAACGGGGAGTTGAAGGTGCAGAGAATTCCTAGGAACGCGCCTGTGGCGGAATATCTGAAGCTGCAGGGGCGGTTCAGGCACCTTTTTGAGGGCGAGGGCAGAAAAAAGGAGATAGAACAGATTCAAGGGATTGCCGACGAGAATATAAGGAGATATGGATTAGTAGCCGAGTAAGCGTTCGGCTATCAGTAATCAGTGGTCAGCAGGGGCGTTCAACTGAACGCCCCTACAATTAAGTTCAAACCCATCAAAAAAAGAGTACAACAATGTATAGACTCATAGATACCCACGCTCATCTCGATGAGATAATCGAGGACATTGACAGGGCTGTCAGCGAAGCTAAAAAGGCTGGAGTTGTCGCTATAATGGCCGTAGGCCAAGACTACGAGTCTAACCTGAAGATACTGCAGATATCGGAAAAGTATTCTGGTTTCGTCTACCCCGCGCTGGGTCTGCATCCCTGGAGTCTGGGCAACACAGATGCTAAGAAGATGAGCCTCACTTTGCAGCAGATCGAGGATAATATCAAGAAAATTGTTGCTATCGGTGAGGTAGGACTGGATTACGATAAAAGAGTAGTAGCCTCAGCGGACAAAGAGCGTCAGAAGGAGGCTTTCAAGCTTGTGTTGGAGTTAGCGCGAAGATATAACAAAGCACTGAGCGTGCACAGCAGGTATTCCTGGAAAGATAGCTTTGACCTGGTTAAGGAATACGGGATAAAGAAAGCTGTTTTTCACTGGTACACAGGGTTTTCCAGCGTGCTGCGCGAGATAATTGCTGAAGGCTATTTTATATCGGCTACACCTGCAACTGAGTACCACGATGAGCACAGAAGGGCTGTCAAAGAAACGCCACTGGAGAGCCTGATGCTGGAAACAGATTGCCCGGTTACTTACGGCAGGGAGAATAAATACATGGCTTATCCTGCTGATGTGGGCAGGACTCTTAAAGCTGTTGCCCAGATAAAGACGGTATCTGAAAAAGATATTGCTGAACAGACTACAGACAATGCCCTAAAATTTTTTGGTTTACCCAAACAGATTAAGTAAGCTTGATTACATTTTCGCTTTTATCTTTGAGCATCTTGCTTGGTAATAGTCTGCAACATTGGGGTAGTGTTAACTTCAGGCTTTATATGCTCTAAACCACATAGTAGTAAGAAAAAATAGAATCCTATCCATCACAAGCCTGTGGTATGGCGCATCCGTTTGAGGATGCTTGGAAAACCACATTTTGCCTTTAAAACCAGCAGTGCGGAGTGTTCTCTGAAGCGATATGGGATTTAATACATGCACATGCAGTGAGTAACTGTAACGTTTAAGATTAGGTTCTACGTTTCTAAAAACTAGTCTTAGCAATGACATTAATTTACAATAGACGGAGAAAGCATAATCTCCCCATTGATTTGGTGTATGAA